>JAFZET010000204.1 GCA_017560565.1 Clostridia bacterium
CTGGTAGTAAAGCAGGTATATTATACCACAGATTATCACCAAAATATGTTTACTTTTTTAAGTTTGTCCACGATATTGGGTACACATTAAACCGTCTCAGGCAGCTTTTCGTTTTCTTTGGTGGATGACAAAAACAATCTTTGGCTGGTCAAAGGGGATAGTCCTATATCCCTGTTGCACTTTCCGGAGAAAAAGATTTACGTTTACGCCAGTACCGATGAAATCCTGTATAAGGCTCTGGTGGATTCAACTTTGTTCACCGCCATGAAGAAGGGGCACTATGAAGTGGTCAACATTGAAGAGGGGACTATCATGCAAATTAACTGTGATGGAAAGATTTCTTCCGAGCAATTCCGCTTCAGAGAATATTCCCGTCCCGGCTGGTGGGAATATGGCTATTTCATGGACCCGATGGAACCGGTTTCGATGGATCAGGAATATCTGGATGCACTCAGATTGGCTGCCACATACAGGGGGATCGAATCTGAACAGATCGATTACCTGCTGGAATGCGGGTTCACGCTGGAAGAAATCGAGGATGCGATCTATGAAGTGTAGTACGGTTTGGCGGCTTAGGTGGAAACTATTTCGTATCCGCTGCAAGGAGGTATACATGAGATACATAAAAATACTGATCCTCGCTGTGCTGGAGGTCATAGCGGAGATTTACAACGACAGAAACGGAAAAAAGGGGTGATGTTATGGTCGCGGCCTATGCAAGGGTGAGTACGGACAGCCAGAATCTGGACAGACAGCTGGACGCACTGAAACGATACGGTATCGACAAATTATATTGCGAAAAGATCAGCGGCACCAAAAAATCCCGCCCGGACTGGACAGGATGCTCAGTGAATTACATGAAGGGGATACGATTGTGATTGAGTCCCTCTCTCGCTTGGGCAGATCAGTCAAGAATCTGGCAGAGCTGATGGAGGTGCTGAACAGCAGAAATATCCGGCTTGTATCGCTGAAGGAGACGATTGATACGACGTCTTCCACGGGGCGGCTGTTGTTTACGATACTCAGCAGTCTGGCGCAGTTTGAACGGGATGTACTGGTAGAGCGAACGCAGGAAGGGCTGAAAGCAGCACGAGCCAGAGGACGATACGGCGGGAGACCAAAGACAAAAGAATCTGCTGTGAAAAAGGCTGTGGCACTGTATGATACCGGTCAGTATACGCTGAAGGAGATTCAGGAAATGACCGGAATCTCAGCCAGCACGATCTATCGCTTCAAAAAGGGTTGAGTTATGGCGATTTGATTTTGCGATAAGTTTTGGAAGAAAAACCTGTGTCAAAAGTCTCTGTTTGAGGGAGTTTTGACACAGGTTATCTTTTTTTCATAAACGATCGTTTTTGGGAGAAAAACACACAGAATATATGAATAGCTCTGGCTGACTTATTTTAATGATGATAGCCTGTATACGAAAGGCATCATAACAGAAGATCAGCAGAAAAATAGATTTTCGGATTTCTACGAGAGTCCTCTTTTTTCTTAACTCTCGTTACATATCATATTGATTGACTACACAGATAAAAATGATTTTCATTATATTTCGTGAAAAAGAGTGAATTTTTATTCCAATCTGTTAAACGGATAAAAAGAATGATCATAGTAGATGGTCTTGCCGGTTTCGGAGAAATGGAATCATTTAACCGCTAATGTGGTGGAAATGTGGAACTGTGAGACGAATCTTAATCTCGATACCCCAAATGTCCCCCAACACGGCATTTCACAAGTTTCCCCTTCCGCAGTAAGCCCAGCCAGAATCCGGTTCGCCGTAGCAGCAGAAACGCTGCAAATCTCCCGAACATTGTTCCGATGTCTGATTACATTCCATCAGGAATATCTTCGAACAGTTAATAAATCTCCTGATTTAACGAGTATTTCATGTATGTCCGCTTTCAACAGGTAAGGAATACAGAAACACCTGCCGGAATCGTAACGGTTAATATACTGTCTTTTGCCTTTATCGTTTCCGTCTCTGAATACATTTCCATGCGTACTGTGTCTGTTTCGAACGGATTACGGATACATATAGTACGGGAAGTATCGCATTTCAGCTCCATTTTCCGTACACCGTTTTGCTCACGTACGGCAGATACCAGCACACCGCCGCGGCTTCGCAGATCTGTAAAGGAAATCGTACTTTCTTTCCATTCATCCGGAATCGCAGGGAAAATATGAATATAGCCCATATGATCCTGCAGCAACATTTCGTGCAGAGCATCACAGAACCCAAAGGAAGATTCTAACGTAAACGGACGGTAATGGAAGGTAGAATAACCATAATGCTTGAAATCTCCGTTCACATGGAAGCCGTTATGTTCCATAAAACCATGGGCAAAAGTATACAGATTCCGGTATGCACCGTTGCCATTTTGTGCCATAGCATAAATCTGTGCTGCCATAGCAAAACTGAACCCAACCCACATACCGGTACCGAGAAATTCCAGTTCGGACAAAGTACGCTGGTAAATGGACTTATGCTCTGGTGTATCAAAATTGATCAGATGCAGTGGATACAGACACATCAGATGGGAAAAATGTCTGTGGGATTCCTGTAGCCCTTCTCCTGCTGTCAGCAGAATATGGTCATTGTCCATGGCAATATCATCTAAACGATAGAGAATCCCTTCCCAATGGGCGATAGAAGGTTCATCATTCAGCTGTTTTGCATAATCTGCAAGCGTACTGTATAGATATCGCATCAGTGCCAAATCGAAATTCGAATTGGGTTGCAGGTAAGCACTGGGGGCATTATCATGGATCTCTGGGGATGAGGAGAGTGGGAGATACAGTTTTCCGTCTCGTTCGACCAGCAGACCTTCGATCGCTTTTCCGATTTCCGTGAAGAATGGATACGCACGGTTCTGCAAAAAATCCATATCACCGGTATAGAGATAGTATTCATCAAAACTCTGTGCTGTCCAGACAGACATGGTGGGAGACATGGAATACTGAGGCCAGCCACCCATGGGTTTTCCGTCGATGGTGGAAACACCGGGAATCAGCAGGCCGTCTACACCAAAAAAGTTTTTGGCATATGCGGTAAATGCTTCACGCAGATTCCAGAGGTAATCCAGAAAGACCTCGCCCTCAGGCAGACGATTGGCCTTCAGATATGCCTGATAGGAGAGCTGAGTATTGGTGTCGTGATGATAATCCCCTTTCCACGGCGGCAGAGAATCTGAATCCGCTGTCCACACACCTTGCAGGGGCATAGGATAAAAACCCTTCCGGCTACAGGACGCAAACAGATACTGAGAACGATAATACACTTGTTCCAGCATGGGATCTCCGGTATTGATTTCTGATTTCGCCCAATACGCCTCCCACCATGCCGTATGGGACTTCATCAGAGTGGTATATCCCTGTTCCGCAGCCCACAAGAGTTTTTCTTTGGCAAAAGCAATGTCATTTTTACCGTCTGTGTTGGCAGTAATGGTACAATACAATTCCCGCCAGCTGCCGCAGTCTTTTTCAAAAACTACGATTCCATATTCGAAATCCGTATGGGTTTTCTGTCGGTAATAGGTAAACCCTTCTTCTTTCACGATCTGTGCCGGTGGGTATCCCATGTTATGGGGATTGCGGATAGAAGGGCTGGCGCCATCCTGTGTATCTGTTTCCGAAATATACTTTGGAATGTGGAAAGACAGGCTGTACTCTCCGTATATACGGAATACACCGATGAAGTCTGTCGCACTGGCAAAACCCGTCATGCGAACTATACCATTTTCGTCCTGAACACAGGCTTCTGCAGTTTCCAGTGAGAGATAAAAATCCGGTTGGAAAGCATCTGCAAATGCAAGTTCCAGTCTCCCCGCAGTAATCTTGGAAGGATATGCGGTAGCACTGTAAATATTGTTAAACAAACGTAAAAATTCCTGCCAGTCTTCTTCTTTACCGCTTTGAACCAGTTGTTTCAGATTGTCATAGGTAAATCCCGGTTCTTTTACGGTATGAGAGAGTCGGGTATACCAGAGATCCACCCTGTCCAGGGAAAGCCTGAGAGTGTCCGTTCCGTACAGAAGCATACCCAATCTGCCGTTCCCCAGCGGTAATGCTTTGTCCCACTGAGATATTCCACCGTTTTGTTTGATGTCATATGTTTTTAGTTCCATACGCCATGTCTTCCTTTCCTGACTGCTTTTCAATTTTTAAGACTTACTTTCCAGCATCCGCAACAGCCCGATACATTGCCAGAATGTTCTCCGGCGGTACATCCGGCAGAATGTTGTGTTCCTGATTGAATACAAACCCACCATCTTTATGGAAAATTTCAATCATCCGGCGACAGTAGTCATAGACTTCCGCAGGGGTAGACTGATTCAATACCGTTCTGGTGTTGCAGCCGCCGCCCCAGAAGGTGATATCCTTCCCGAACTCCCGTTTTAGCACCATCGGATCCATCTGATAAGCTGAGGTCTGTACCGGATTCAGAATGTCATATCCTGCATCGATCAGGTCCGGAATGATGGGGTACAGAGAACCGCAGGAATGGAGCAGGGTTTTCATATGGCTGTGGGTATGAACAAATTCGTTCAGTTTAGCATGGTGCGGTTTGAACAGCTTACGGTATTTTTCTGGTGCCATAAACAGACCACTGTTCATGCCCAGATCGTCACCAAACCGTAGGATATCTGCAATATCTCCTACGGCAGCGCAGACCTTTTCCAGTGTCGCCAGATGCCGGATCATCAGCTGTTCCACCAGAGCTTCCACATTTTCCTCATCGGTGTAAATATCCATTAAAAAATTTTCCATGCCTCTGAGGAACGTTCCCCACTCAAACAGATTGCACCCACAGGTGATCATCAGAGCTTTATCCGTACTTTCCCGCAGTTTCAGAACACGGCTCCGCAGATTATCATAAAAATCCGGTTCTCCGGCGTGATCCCACGGACTGTGTACCAATGCACTCCAAAGCACTTTTCCCATCTGTCTGTCCAGATCTGTATAATCGTCCGGATAATCATCCTGATAAGGAAACACCATCTGGTCAAAGAAGGAGGCACCGTTGGGCATTTTTGCTATGACTTTTCCCTCACGATCTCTTGCCAGCCAGCTTCCATCGATCTGTTTTTCAGGCCGGAACCATACAGGATACTGCCCCGTCGAACCGTCCACTAGCGTCACATCATACCAGTCGGAATCCTGTTCGTTGAAGACACGACCGATATCGATTACATCCACACCAAACCGATCCAGAATTTCGGATTCTGGCTGCACCACCTGTTGTACCACGTCGAAAATCCGGGTATGTCCGGTGGTGATGCCGAGGTGTTTTTTCAGATTGTTATAAGCGATTGCGGAAATCCCGGAACTTGGGGTAGAACCCATATCCAGAGGAACACGATCCGGTTCCTTATGGGATATTGCGGTTAAAATTCGTTCTCTTGAGGTCATTTTAGGTGTTCTCCTTAAACAGCTATAGCATCCACTGCCGGATACACAATGGATGCTATACATCATTTCAGCTTGGACGAATACTATGCATCGATAAAGTATATTCAATACATTTTATCATGGATGTGAAGAAAATTCAACTCATGCATCATTTACTCAGGATTCATAGAAGAATTTTACCAGTTTATCATAATGGTTCTGTACTGCTTTTTCATACTTGGCATATGTACTTGCAAACACACCTTCTTTAGAAATGAATTCGCCACTCTTAAATGTCCAGCCATCCCAACCGTTATAGAGGTAGGCGAAGTCAATGTACCGGCTATCCAGAACCAGCTCAATCATTTCCCGAGATTCCTCATCTCTGGCCATTTTAGTTCCGAGAGATACTTCGCAAAGTACGGGCATAACACTACGCCAACTTTCCGCACTGAGAGCTTCTGTTACAGCACCGATCATTTCCAGATTCTGTGCTGTGGTAAGGACAGTGATGACATTGGTTCCTGCATCGGAAGTGGAATAGTATTCTTGCTGCTCTTCATTCCACTTAGGCAGCGGAATAATACCATAGGCATTTTCATATTCCCGCAGACTGCGCTGAATCTGGAAGAGGTTCATAGTGGCAAAAACAGAATTACCATTCTTCATAATATCTTCTGGCCATGCACCGTTCATGGGACCCTGAAATGTCCCTGGATTCTGGAGCATTTTGTATACTTTCTCGAAGATGGAAGCATTGGTCTCTGTATTCAGCGTCATAACAGCCTTTTGATCTTTTACTTCCATCGTACGAAGTCCAAGCGCATACAGAGAAGCAATAAAACCACAACCGTCTGCTCGATAGGCAAGACCGTAGAAGTCATTTTCATCTTTTGCTCCGTCATTATTGGTATCTGTATAAATGTCCTCGGTCCATTCATTCATCTTATCCAGAGTCCATTTACCGTCACGCACTGTCTTGTATACATCGGTAATACCATAATTTTCCGCATACACTTTATCAAAAACAACCGCCCAGGATTGGGTGGCATAGGACAGCAGCATATCGCTGACAGCCATGAACATCTTGCCATTTACGGTGGAAAGACCTTCCTGCATCATGGATTTAGGATACCAGGGTTTTTCGAAATCAAAATAAGGAAGTTCCAGCAAATTGCGGAAATATCCGGAGAGGGCAGCACTGCTGGATTCCGCCATCTGACCCAGAACCAGATCATAAGCATCATCTCCCGCCGTAACAGTAGATTTTACCTGTTGGCCAAGAATGTCCCATGTTATAGCATTTGGGCTCAAGATATTCACATTGAACCGTTCAGAAATGAGGAGATTCCGGTTATAGATAGCATCGTTTAATGTTTCTCCGGAGATGTCTTCTACATAAATATCCTGTACACAGGATTCCTGCGACATAGAACGGAAATCGGCACCACCGAAATCCAGTTCCGGAACATCATCCGATAAGGTACGATCAGCGATCGGGTCAGATTCAGGGGCAGGTTCTGTTTCAGTCTCGGTTACCTTTTCTTCGATATTTTCAGGTGCCTGTGTTTCTCCCGTCGCTTCGTCTGTACTACAGGACAGAATGCTGCTGCCGGTCAGAAGCAGTGCAATCAGGAGCGAAATGATGCGACTTGTTCTTTTCATATGGGGAACTCCTTTTCTGTAATTTTTTATATCACTTTTGAAACTTAAGATACCAAGTACACAAAAGCAAAATACAACGAATCATAAAGTAAAATGTATTACATGGATGAGGAAAACAATCGAAACTACTGTGTTTTTGTATGCTTCCAACGCATACTGGAAACAACTTCTGTCAGCGGTATAGTTCAAAAACTTCTTTTTCACCAGCCGTAAGACGGATATGCCCTGCTGTTTTTCCCGAAAGCAGAATGTCTGTTTCAAGGTCTTTTCGGGCAGTTATGGTCACTTCTACACGTCCAGACATGTTCCATAAAATATCGATCATACCTTCAGGGAATACCATGCCATGTACAGCACCCGACTTTAGTCTTTCAGGGAGAGCAGGCAAAATAGACAGAGCCTCTTTCTGCCGACAGAACAACATTTCCTGAATGGCATTGACAGTACCAAATACCGCATCCAGCTGCACAGGCGGATTGGCCCATGCCAGTGTTACTCCCATACCGCGCCAGTCGTTTGAAATGGTAAACAAAGAATCCAGCAGAACGCTTTTGGTCATGACATCCATACATTCCGCCGCTTTTTCGCCTTCTCCAAAACGAGCATAAATACTGGCCATATGGGTCAGAGACCAGTTACACTGACTGCCCAGTTCCCTCAGATCCACTGCTGTCCGGAATGCTTCAAACAGGATAGGATCATTGTGTGCGGTCACTTCCGTACCTGGGAATACCGGATAGATGTGGGACAAATGTCTGTGTGCATAATTATCTTCCAGTTCCGGATGCATCCATTCCTGTACAGCACCGTCATGGTTGACGAAATAGGCAGGAATTCCGCTTAGCAGATCCCGGAAGGAATCTATCTCGTCGGTATATAACCCGGTAATCTCAATCCCCTGCAGAAGATTGGTAAGCAGCTCTTTCATGACAGCAAAATCCATAGTGGCGTTCTGTGCAGCCGGACAATGATGCCCGGAGGCAGATTGAGTTGGCAGATCGAACAGATTCAGCGGTGTGTTTTCAGGAGATACGGAAGGATAGAGACGTACTTTCCCGTTTTCCAAAACTGCATAATCCCGGTAGAACTGCGCTGCTTCATACATAAAGGGGAGAATTTCTTCTCGCAGCAGCGTTTTGTCATCGGTATACAGATAATATTCCCAGAAATGTCTGCACAACCACCCAGCACAGCTGATCCAGTTGCCAATGACAGAAACCGGAACACAAAGACCGGCAGAATGGGGCGTTGTATAGGCAGAAATCCAGATACCATTCATGCCGAAGACCTGTCTGGCGCATTCACGGAATTTTTCAATCTTTGATGTATAGTACCGGAGCAAAGCAGGAATGGAATAGGCAAGTCCACCTGCCATGGTATGCCAGTAGGTCATTTCCACATTTTCGTTTGCTACATATTGACACCACTGCATATTGTCTCCGCCATGCCATAAACCGTACAAAGGAACAGGATTTCCTTTTTCGGCAGCAGCAGAAATAAACAGGTATCTGCCGAAACGCCACAGACGTTCCAGAAGAGCAGGGGATGCCTGATCCTCATAGGCTTCCAAAAGCATCTGTTCATTGGTGGAGACGAATGATTCTTCGTCTGCCAGTTCAATGGTCACAGCATCGTACAGCGGTGTGTGCAGTGCTGTATGTTTCAACAGAAGTGTATCGTACGTTTCACCGGAGACTGCTTCCAGATCCAGTGCAGAACCATGGGAGGAACAACGAACAAAAATCAGATATTCCTGTCCCGTGACCGACAATTTGTCCTCATGCACTGCAGATGAAAATGTACCTGAAAACTGTACATGGACTGCCATGGAACCATCTTTTGCCGTGCGGCGGATGCTGTTTTGTGTAGTTATACTTTCTTCGGTTTCTACAAACAAGCGGAAATCATATGTAGTTGTGAAAGGGGTATCGGCAGACATACGGATCACAGTAATATCGCTGTCACGGGAGACAAAAATCTCTCTGCGGTATCGGCTGCCATCCACCATGAATTCTACAAAAGCCTCTCCGGTACGCATATTCACACCCCTACGGTAGTGGCGGAACATTCCCGCTGGTACGGATTTCATATCCAGCCATCCAAAAGGATACGGCGATTCGCAGCATGCATAATATCCTTTTGCATTCAGTGCCTGCATGAGGTTGTCCTGATTGGCAGAAACATAGTCATCGTTGTCTATGAATTCCCGCATTTTCCGGAATGTTTCGGTGATGTCCGGAATAGAACCTCCGTCACTGCCGCCGTGCCACAGATCATAGCGATTGAACTGAATGCTTTCTTCCGCGATAGCACCGGTAACCAGTACACCGGTCAGTCCATTCCCCAGTGGAAGTGCATCCCGCCACAGTTCATTGTGCCATGCTGCAGGTTTCTGCAATGTGTAAATGTGTCTATTCATATAGATTCCTCAGATATCAAAGTTGGAATTTCTTGCTCATGTATAATGGTTTTATGCCCATTAATTACACCATCTGGATTCTACTATCCAACAGGTTCTGTTTAATCCATACCAAAAGTCTTTTCTTTCAGCTCAAGATAGTACAAATAATTTTCCGGAGTAACATCCGGCGGACAACGATGGTCACAGAATGGAATATAACCACCACGTGCAACCAGCGGTTCAAGTGTCTTCATATAGGACTTGATAGCTTCTTTCCCTTTGATCATCTGCATCTTATCAAAGCCACCCATAATTCGAAGATCCTTACCGTACTCTGCCAAGAGTTCTCCTGGATGTACACAGGCATTGACTTCATAGGGGAACAGGCAGTTGATGCCCGCATCCAGGAAATACGGCAGCAGAGGACGAACATCGCCGTCACAGTCTGTATACCAAATATCCACACCATACTGATGCAGTTTTTTGCCGATCCGTTTGTAACAGGGATAAACCACAGATTTGAAGAAATCCATGTTCACAAGCGGCCCGTTCTTACAGCAGATATCCTCCCAGCCGGAAGCATAGTCAAAATGATAGCGGGGGAGTACGGCATCCAGAAAATCTTCGACCAGTTGGCATCTGGTTTCTACCATATCTGCTACCATCTCCGGATAATCAACAATGGCATACGCCAGTCCTTCCACGGTAAGCATATCACGAATCCGCCCGATCATAGAGCCGCAGTAAACGCCAACCGGATAGGTACGGTCATCTCTTACAAGCTGATCCAGCCATTCGAAATTCGGTTTTCTGCAGTCTGCATCTCGGGTAAAACTACGTTCTTTCACGGCTTTCCAGTCTTCAGGAGTTTCGATAGAACTGCCGAGATACCGTGGGATAGAGGAATGTCCATCTCTGGGTACTTCCACGATCAGACCACAGGAATCGATCTTGATGATTTCGTTTTCTTTTTCTTCCAGAACTTTTTCTTCAAAAGCGGGAGACATTTCATAATGACCGCCTATAACAAGCGGAGATTCAAAAGCAAAGAAACGGTCTGCATCTGCCTCACACTTGATATTATTTTCAAGAAAAATATCCCATGTATGATAGTTTTCTTCCCAGTAACCGAATTCCATGTTAACGGTTCGGTCAAAAGATTGGTAGTGCATCTGGGCATTAAAACGTTCACGAGGGGACATAATCCCCTTCCAAGGCTTTCTCGGTTCCATATGATTTCCTTTCTATACTCTTCGATGTCGTTTTTACAGTACGGATAAAATATTTATTTCACTAAAGAATCAAGCAAGATTTGTTATCTTTTCAGATGTGCAATTGCTGCATCAGAAGCAGCAGCAGCATCCGAAGTATAGCAATCCGCACCAATCTTATCACAGAATTCCTGTGTGATCGGCGCACCGCCTACCATGATGAATACCTTTTCTCGGATACCCTTGGCAGAAGCTTCGTTTACCACTGCTTCCATTTCGGACATAGTAGTGGTCAGCAGGGCGGAACAGCAAATAATCTGTGCTTCGTTTTCGATGGCTGCATTCACAAACTGTTCTGCTGAAACATCTACTCCCAGATCGATCACATGGATTCCCTTACCTTCCAACATCATCTTTACCAGATTTTTTCCGATATCATGCAGGTCGCCTTTTACGGTACCGATTACAGCTGTACCGGGAGCCTGTATATCACTGGAGATAAGCAGGGGCTTCAGCAGTGTGGTACCGGCATTCATGGCTCTTGCAGCAACCAGAACTTCCGGCACATACACTTCGTTATTCTTGAACTTTTCCCCGATTACGCTCATACCGGGCAGAAGTCCCTGTTCCAGAATTTCTTTAGGATCTGCGCCGTCAGCAATAGCGGCTTCTACCAGCTGCTTGACAATCTTGGCTTTGCCGGTTTCTACCATCTTGTTTAGTTCGGAGTAGTTTCTCATGATAGATACTCACTTTCTGTATGTTGTTATTTGTTTTTATTTATCTGCTGCCTGAAAAAACATAGATGTTTTCCATTTTGTATCCGGTGGAATATCATCCGGAAGACATTATAAATTTGGGAGAATCCTTACAATATTCTGCCAGAGTATTACAACTCCTGGCATACTTTCGGGTGTACCTGAGAGAAATTGTGCAGACAGAGAGAAAGGATCGATGATTCCAGCAAGCACAGGACGATCCGTAATCGGTTCGGAGACACCTTAAACAACAGTACTTTTCTGTATTTCATTATAATATTCGGCAGAAAAAATTGCAATAACAAAGATAAATATCGTATTATCTGGCACAAATTCGTATTTATTTCCAGATTATTTGCGCAGAAAGATTGTATTTTGCAGACGTATATGATATCATACAGAATGAAATCAGACATGACAGAAATGTGGAATAATATGTTGGAGGACCAGAGTAATGAGTAACCTGTATCCAGATTTATACAACATACCGTTCATAGGAATTATAAAGGAGTCGCTGCCGTTCGGGATTACCTGTGAATATAATGACCTAGAGGATAAGTATCTTCAAGAAAAAACAGCCGGGCGGCATTATCATCCGTATTATGAACTGACTTTGATCTGTAGCGGAAGTGTATTATTTGATGTGAACAACAATATTTCGAGGCATACGGTCGGAATGATTCATCTGGTACGACCGCAGGACCATCATAGCATGATCCTCACAGGTCCTTTGCAGTATATATGTCTGAAATTCTACATGGATATCATGGCGTCGGAAATCATTGATCTGGTGGATGATACGGATGTTCCGTTGATCATCCAGACAGAAGAACAGACAGAAAACTATATTGTAGAGGCTAAACACCTTTGTACGTTGTATCAGGAAATAAAGTCTTCCCCTTCACGATCCGAACTTTTACAGTTAGAACTTCGTTTGAAAGCACAGCTCTTTTTGCTCCGTTTTGTGAATGTCTGGCAGAAAACACATTATATTCCGAAACAACATGAAAGAAAAATCTCCTGTATCCATAAAGCTCTTGCGTATATACATTATCATTTTACAGAAAACATAACGCTTGCCCAGGCAGCCAAAGCGGCAGAGATATCTCCAAATTATCTAAGCTCTGTTTTC
>JAFZET010000205.1 GCA_017560565.1 Clostridia bacterium
CAGTCAACAGTAGCGTAGTTAATCATTGTTTACTTACTTCTTAATTAGCATACGCCGCCTGTCTGCGGAAATATTCCAGAACACCGTCCCGGATGCCTTCCGCCGCCAGAGTGATCCCCTGCCCGCTGACCATCTGTTCGTATTCTTCTACACAGGTGATGAATCCGACCTCGATCAGTGTCTGGGGGAATTTGGGGTTGCGGCACATGGCGAGCATCTGCTGGTAGGTGTCTCTGAGATACCGTCCTGTTGAAGCCGCCACACCGGCTCCCACCGTATCGGCCAGCAGCCTGCCGGAGTTTGCCCAGTACAGAGGCAGAACCCCGCGGATCCGGGTGATATCGGAGGTATACCCCATGGAATTCTGGTGAATGGAGATACACAGATCCGGTTCCTTTTCTTTCAGGATGTCCATACGGGCATACAGATCCAGGGTTACATCTTCCCGGCGGGTCAGTTCCACATCAGCCCCCAGCTCTTTCAGCAGCTTTTCGGTTTCCAGTGTGATCAGCAGGTTCAGATCTTCCTCATGCAGCACTTCGTTCTCTGCGGTCTGCGCACCGGCAGCCCCACGATCCGTACCGCCGTGTCCTGCATCCAGAATGATATGTATTCCTTCCAGAGGCTTGTCTTTGGTGAGATCCAGTGCCACAGGATTGCGGAAGGTGATCACAATATCCCCGTTTTCGTAGTACAGGTCGAAACCGTAGAAGTTCACTTCATCTTTCAGCGTCAGTTCATACCGTACCCGGTTCTGTTCCGGCGTGCGGGTAATATTGGAAGCCGAAAAGAGGGGATTGTCCTTTACACCGGCTGTAACGGAGTTTGCGGCATCCGCATTGTACAGGGTTACGAGAAATTTCCCGTTTTCCACCCGACCGTAGTAGGGCAGATTGCTGCCTCCGGTGGTCAGACGCAGCTCCGTATGATCCCCTCTGTCGGAAACTACAGCCTTGGTGATGGCAGCCTTGTCCGCCAGTTCGGCAGAGTAAATTTCCTCCACCCATTCTTCGGCGATAAAACCGCCCATACGCAGTTCATAGAATCCGTTTTTCTGGGCTTTGACATAGTCGGTCATCCCCGGAGACTGCACGGTATAGTCGTTATAATAAGAGCTGGTTTCTGTGAATTTCAGTTCCGCATACCGCTGTTTTATCTTGACTGCCAATTTGGCTCCCGTTCCTTTGGTGCGGATCTTTGCGCCGGTAACGGAGGCACTGCCGTCTGTATGGGAAACGGAGTATACCACATTTCCGGCATTGTACAACTGTCCCGCAGAAGCCCTGGGAAGCTGGAAGGTTCCGCTGTAGGTTACGGCAACATATCCGTTTTCATCCCAGGTACGGGAAGGTTTTTCGGACATTGTCAGTGAAATGGTGGTGCCGTCCAGGGTGGCTGTCACTTTGGAGCCATACGGAGCAACACAGGAAACATCCAGTGTTCCCGCATCGGTGAGTACATCATGGGCGGGCGTAAAGGAGGAGATCTGTACACTGCCCACCACGGGGACTTTTTCCTGGGAAGAACCGGTATCTCCGCCGCCGGTCTTATAATACAGTGTGTATGTGTAGCTTTCTTCACCCTGGGTAAAGGTAAAGATGTTTTCGCCGTAGGAGAGATTCACCATCAGGGAGAAAAATCCGCTTTTGGTGCGCCCGATCTTTTTTCCGTCCAGATACAGCGGCAGAGAAGGGTCGGACATACCGATTACATACGTGGAAGCCTCCGACATGGTAGCGCCGTTTGCCGGGGTGGATACCTGCACGGAGCGTCCGTTGGAAACCACTTCGGAATAGATGATTTCGTTGGCATACAGCTTTTTCAGCTCATCCGCCGCACCGTTTGTATTCTTGTGAATTTCATCGTATCCGTAGAACACGCTGCCCTTGTAGGAAAGTTCACTGCGGGCAAAGGTGAGCTGCTCCGTCATTTCTCCCTGGGGTTCTGCCCAGTTGCCGTCTTCATACCGGTAAATGGCGTGGGAAACATACAGATCCACACCGGTGTTTTCCAGAACGGTATTCCACCAGCGGACAAGTACATCATAGGGCGCAGAAGTGGTGGTGAACTGCCAGTACAGCTGGGGGGAGAGGTAGTCTACCGTTCCGGCTTCCACCCAGGCGAGAGCGTCACAGTGGAGTGCCTTGTAGCCTTCCAGACCGTTTGTGGCGGAACCGCCGTTTTTGCCGTCATCATTCTGCCAGATCCCGAAAGGGGAAACACCGAACAGGCAGTCCGGATCGGTGGTATGTACCGCATCATACACCTGAGCGATCAGCTTGTTGATATTGTCCCGGCGCCAGGCATCCTTGTCTTCAAAACCCGCACCATAGGCGGCATAAGCGGCGGCATCGTCAAAATCGGCAGGCTTACCGTCCGCACCGTTGGCGGGATAGGGATAGAAATAATCGTCAAAAACGACCCCGTCCACATCATAACCGGCAACGATTTCCCGTACCCCGTCGGCAACCAGATTCCGTACTTCCGGAAGTCCGGCGTTCAGATACAGCTTGCCGTCCACGTAGGGAACGGTCCATTCGGGGTTCTGTCGTGCGGGGCTGTTTTCCGGCAGGGTATTCACGTCTGTGGAGTTCATGGTGACCCGCAGCGGATTGACCCAGGCGTGCACAAAAATATTGTTTTTATGAGCTTCGCTTACGATATATTCCAGCGGGTCAAAGGGCAGGGTTCCGTCCGCGGAAAGAAAAGCGGAAACTGGGAAAAGCTCGCTTTTGTACAGAGCATCACAGGTGGGACGAACCTGGAAAAAGATGGTGTTCAGCCCGTTTTCCAGACAGGTCGAGATAATTTCGTCGATTTCCGTCTGCAGTGCGGCAGCATCCAAACCGGCGGCGGAGGGATAATCGATATTGTAGACAGAAGCGATCCAGACGCCTCTGACTTCGGAACTGGGGTCGATGATGTTGGTAGTGGACATATTTTCCTCCGTAGGCTGCATGGGGATCAGGTTCAGGGAGATGGCCTGTACCCCGCAGGATGTCAGCAGTATCAGAATAGCCAGAAGCAGCGGCAGAAGTGTGTTCCTGGGGCGTATGCGCATGAGCGTTTTCCTTTCCTGGAAGTATTCGACATTTTTCCTTATACCTTTCTATTGTACCATATATTCAATCGGGAAATCAACCCCTTTTTGACAAAAATCGTGCGGAAAGATATTCCTCTGCCTATATTTATGGTAGGAAAAAGCGGTGTACGGAATACTGTATGCCTGCATAAGAACAAAAAGAACGGCTCACATCATGAAACCGTTCCTTTTCAGGCGGGAATATTCAGTATTCGTACACTTCCGCCATGGTGGGCAGTGCGATATATTCCAGCGGATCTACATCGGTACCGCCGATGTTCAGCATGAAATGCAGATGTTCTTCGTCTTCACACTCGATGAGAGCAGTGTTTCCGGAGCAGGCGATCACCTGACCCGCTTTTACTGCAGCACCCGCACCGATTCCCTCCGGCAGTTCCTCGGCGATTCCCTGGTATATGGTGACAGCATCACCGCTGTGGATGACGGAGATGGTGTATCCCATCAGAGGATCATACCACACATTGCCGATTTTGCCGTCCGCCGCTGCCAGTACCGGAGAGGCGGGAGAACAGAGAATATCCACACCGGTGTGGGTACGGTAGTCCTCCATAGTGGGGGAGAAAACCGGAACCGTCACACTGTGTTCCCGGAGAATGGTACCGTTCTGGATAGGGGAATAGAAGACCGGCAGGATATCCGTCAGTCCGACGGCTGCGGCTTCTTCCGCTTCCGAACCGGTTTTTTCAGCCTCTTTTTTTGGCTTATTGGACTCAGGAGCGGTTTCCGTTTCCTCTTTCTTTCCGAAGAGACCGGTATCTTCCTTCACGGTATCCCTGGGTGGGATGGTTTCTTTGGAAGTTACCCTTTCCGACTCGGCATCGGGATGAACCTGTCTGATGTCAGTCTCCGGCAGGGTGTCTGTTTCCTTTTTGGCTGCCTGAAAAGTCAGAACGGACAGAGCGACAGCACCGATCAGAAGAGCGGTCAGGGTCAGGTACAGAATGCGGTTTTGTTTTTTACTGGTAAGATTGGCCATGGCAAAATTCCTTTCGGCAAGATGATTTTCTCTTGTACGGGAATAGTGTTGCCCCGTGACACTTTTCTTTATACGCACAGATGGGAATTTCCCGTTTTTTTGTACCGTATTTCCGGTATGCCGCAGGAAGGGAATAGGAAAAAACTACAAAATCACTTGCAAAAAGAATCCTGCTATGGTATACTGTGTGCAACAATACCTGACCGATTGGGGAGGATTTTATGATGGAATATACGCTGCGCTGCAGACTGGCGGACGGGACATGGCAGGATGGGTTCTGCCGCATGGAAACGCTGGCGGGAGGACTGACGGCTGTGTTTGCCGATACGGAAGCGGAGGCCGCTCTGGATCCCGATCTGGGAGCATCCATCGCTATTGACGACAGTGAATGGGAGCAGTTCATGGCGGATGACCGGTACTGTGAATTCTGGTGCCGTCCCGCATTCGGAACAAAGGGCAGTCAGATCCCCGGGGAGGGGCAGTATCTGCTGGTAAAGCTGAAAAACGGACTATGGCGGGTGTATGTACCTGTGGTGTCCGAGGACTATAAATGCGTCATCCGGGGCACAGAAGAAGGTGCTGCCGCCGTACTGTTTTCCTGGTACGCCGGAAAGTGCGACTGCAGAGGGCTTGCTTTTGTCACCGGTGATGGGGAGGATCCCTATCAGCTGACGGAAGACTGCGTGAAAGCGGCACTGAAGCTGCTGAACAACGGCTGCCGCCACCGGACGGAAAGACGGTATCCTGAAGTGTTCGAGTATCTCGGCTGGTGCTCCTGGGATGCTATGCCTGCGGATAATGTAAATGAGGTTGGGGTTCTGCAGAAATGCAGGGAGTTCCGGGACAAACAGATCCCGGTACGTTGGGCGATCCTTGACGATATGTGGGCGCAGATCCGCCATTTTGACGAGAGTACCTACGAGAATCGGGGAGAAATGTTCCGTGTGATGCACTCTTCCCATATGTCCGACTTTGAAGCTTCCTACAAACGGTTCCCGAATGGACTGGCACATTGCCTGAAAGCCATGCGGGAAGACTATGATATGATCCCCGCCATGTGGCATCCCACCACCGGATACTGGATGGGCATCGAAAAGGGAAGTCCGGCGGACGAAAAGCTGGCAGGCACTACCATGGAAGCCATCGACGGCAGAATTCTCGGGGACTGGCATGAAGCGAAGTCCTTCCAGTATTTCAATACTTACCATCGTTTCTTCCGGGAATGCGGCGCAGAATTCGTAAAGGTGGACAACCAGAGTATGTACCGCCGGTTCTATAAGGGCATGGATACGGTAGGCAAGGTCTGCCGGGAATACCACAGAGGTCTGGAAGCATCCGTCGGTCTGAACTTTGACGGTACCATGATCAACTGCATGGGCATGGCATCTGAAGATATGTGGAACCGTTCTTCCTCAGCCATCTCCCGCTGTTCCGACGACTTCCAGCCGGAAAACCGTCCCTGGTTCACCAAGCACATTCTCCAGTGTACCTATAACTGCCTGATCCAGGGACAGTTCTACTGGTGTGACTACGATATGTGGTGGACGGATGACAGCCAGGGACCGAAGAATTCCCTGCTCCGTGCCATCAGCGGCGGTCCCATCTATGTCAGTGACAAGCTGGAGCGGTCACGGAAGGAGATTCTGGATCCCCTTGCCTTTGCGGACGGGAAGATCCTGCGCTGTGACCGACCGGGTATGCCTGCGGCAGACTGCCTGACCGTGGATCCCGAACAGAGCGGCGCACCGCTGAAGATCCAGAACAAGTACGGCAAGAGTGGCTTTGTGGCGGCGTTCAATGTGTCAAAAGAAGAATCCCCCGTCACCGGTACTGTGTCTCCTGCCGATGTGGACGGGTTGGAAGGAGAAATCTTTGCAGCCTACGAACATTTCACCGGCAGAGTGACCCTGCTGGGTAAGGATGACAAAATCGAGATTACCCTGAACAACCACGATGAATACTGCCTGTACGTGATCGTACCTTACGAAAAGGGCTTTGCTCCCATCGGTCTTCTGGACAAGTTCATCTCTCCTGCCGGGATCGTGAACGAAGCGGGCGGAGAAGTGACCCTGTACGAGAGCGGTCGGTACGGATATGTAAAGAACGGCGAATTTGTGATTGAGAACAGATAAACATGGGATATAAATACGAACTGCATCTGCATACCTCCGAAACCAGCAGCTGTGCGGAGATCTCTGCCGCAGAGCAGGTGGAAGTGTACCGCAGACTGGGCTACACCGGCATCTGCATTACGGATCACTACTTCGGAAGCTCCAACAACATTCCTCCGAACATACCGTGGGAGGAGAAGATTCACAGACTGGCAGCCGGATATGAAAACGCCAGAAAAGCGGCGGAAGGTACGGAGCTGGATGTGTTTTTCGGCTGGGAATATACCCTGGGCGGCGGCTCGGATTTTCTGATCCTGGGGCTGGATGTAAACTGGCTTCTGCATTACCCCGATCAGCTGAAATGGAAGGCACAGGACTATTTCACAAGGGTTCATGCGGACGGGGGGTATGTGATCCATGCCCACCCTTTCCGGAAATACCCCTATCCGTGGATCGATACCATCCGGTTGATGCCCTGGCATATCGACGGGGTGGAGGTTTTCAATGCATCCAATGGGGATGATGAAAACGAAATGGCGGCACTGTATGCGAAGCATTACAAACTGCCGGTTTTCGGCGGCTCCGACAATCACGAAGGGATAGTAAAACGGTACGCCGGCATCGAAGCGGATCGCCGGTATGACAGCATTGTGGAACTGCTGAAAGATACGGAAAAGCACCCGGAATGGGTTTTCTGCCGGACATACGAGGAGATGAACGGCGGACAGAAAGAATAAGGAGTAAGTATGGGATATAAATACGAACTGCACCTGCACACATCGGAAGCCAGCAAATGCGGAGCCGCTACAGGAGCAGAACAGGCTGCGTTTTACAATTCTCTCGGGTATGCGGGCATCTGCATCACCAATCATTTTTTCAGAGGAAATACCTCTATTCCCGCCGATCTTCCCTTTGAGGAGCAGATCCGGTATTATGTTCGGGCGTATGAGCTGGCAAAGGAAGCGGCGGAAGGGACAGATCTGGATGTATTTTTAGGCTGGGAATACGCAATGGGCGGCGGTGCGGAATTTCTGATCCTCGGATTGGATACAGACTGGCTCCTGGCGCATCCGGATCAGATGCAGTGGAAACCGGCAGAGTATTTTGACAGAGTCAGAGCAGACGGCGGCTTTGTCATTCAGGCACACCCCTACCGGCAGGCAAGCTATATCGACACCATCCGGCTGATGCCCTGGCACGTGGACGGCGTGGAAGTCTGTAATGCCGGAAACAGCGATTTTGACAACGAAATGGCAAGGCACTATGCCCAGATGTACGGTCTGCCCATGTACGCCGGATCCGACAACCACAGCTGTCATCCCAAACGTATGGCAGGGATCGAAGCAGACAGACGGTATGAAAACATCACCGATATGCTCCGTGCGGCGGCAAACCATCCGGAGTGGCTGTTTTACAAAACATACGAAGAGATGACCGGTGCGAAAGGCTGAACGGAGTAAAACTATGGGATACAAATATGAACTGCACATCCATACTGCAGAGGTAAGCAAATGCTCCATCTGTCCGGCTGCCAAGCAGGTGGAAGTATACAATGCGCTCGGATATGCCGGGATCTGCATCACCAACCACTATTTCAACGGCTATAATTCCATTCCCAGGGATGTGCCTTTTGAAGACCAGATCCGGTACTACTATCACGGATACGAACTGGCAAAGGAAGCGGCAAAGGGAACCGGCATGGATGTGTTCTTCGGTCTGGAATACACCATGGGCGGCGGTACGGATTTCCTGATCTTCGGCTTGGGGATCGACTGGCTCATTGCACATCCGGATCAGATGCAGTGGAGACCGGCGGAATATTTCACAAGAGTGAGAGAAGCCGGTGCCATGGTGATTCAGGCGCATCCGTATCGGAAAGCCGGGTATATCGATACCATCAAGCTGATGCCCTGGCATGTGGACGGTGTGGAAGTATACAACGCCACCAACAGTGATTTTGACAACAATATGGCTGTGCATTATGCGCAGATGTATAACCTGCCTATGTATGCGGCATCCGACAACCATTTGGGTAAACAGAAAAAACTGGCGGGTATCAACGCAGACAGGCGGTACGATGACATTCTCGATCTGCTGAAAGCAACGGCAAACCATCCGGAATGGCTCTTCTGCGAACCCATGCCGGAAATCGATGTCACTGTGCCGACCTGGGACTGAATGAAAATGAAAGAGGAATACTATGGGATATAAATACGAAATGCACCTGCATACCAGTGAGATCAGCTTCTGTGCCCGTGCCACGGCTGCTGAGCAGGTGGAGTTTTACCACAAAATGGGGTATGCGGGGATCTGTGTGACCAATCATTTTATCAACGGCGTGACTCACGTGCCGAAGGATATTCCCTGGGCCGATCAGGTAGCCGGGTATTACCACGGGTATGAACTGGCGGCGGAAGCGGCAAAGGGAACCGGTATGGATGTATTCTTTGCCTGGGAATACTCCATCGGCGGCGGTTCGGATTTCCTGGTGTACGGGCTGGGACCGGAATGGCTTCTGGAAAACGAAGACGCTATGAAACTGTCTCCCAAGGCGTATATGCAGTGTGTCAGAGAAGCCGGTGCGGTGGTGGTGCACGCCCATCCCTTCCGGGAATCCAGCTATATCGAGATGATCCGGCTGATGCCCAGGGATGTGGACGGTGTGGAGATCTATAACGCCAACCGGACGGAGTTTGAAAACGCCATGGCAAAACAGTACGCCGGCAATTACGGTCTGTTCTGCAGTGCCGGTTCCGACAACCATGCGGGATTCCGGCAGTCTCGTCTGGCAGGGATCGAAGTACCGGAGCGGTATACCGATATGAAAGCACTGCTGCTGGATACCGCGGCCCATCCGGAATGGCTGTTCTGTGAACCCACTCCGGTGATGGAGTAACAGCAAACGCATATATGGAAAATTCCCCGGTACACTGCAGAATGTTTTCTGCGTGATACCGGGGAATGTTGTTTTGTAGAATTTATATCAGTCCGTGCCACCGGAAAGAGATGCCAGATACTCCTCCGCCTGGTATGCGGCAACAGCACCGTCTGAGACAGCCGTGACTACCTGCCGGAGCTGTTTGGTGCGGATATCCCCCACAGCATACACACCGGGCAGATTGGTTTTTGTGGATTCATCGGCAATGATGTACCCGTCTTTGTCCAGCTCCACCTGTCCGGCGAACAGTCCGGAGGCGGGATTCCGTCCGATGCTGACAAACACGCCGTCGCAGTCGATCGTTGTTTCCTCTCCCGTCTGCAGATCCCGAAGTATTACACCCCGGAAGGAATCCTCTCCCAGAAGGGCGGTTACGGAGCCGTTCCAGCGGAATTCCACATTTTCTGCTGCGAACAGGGGCGCATGATAGATTTTCGTAGCCCGGAGAGTGTCTCTGCGATGGACAAGAATCACCTTTTTGGCAAGCCGGGATAAAAGCAGGGCATCCGCTGCCGCCGTATTGCCGCCGCCGACCACTACGACCGTCTTGCCGCGGTAGAACATTCCGTCGCAGGCGGCGCAGTAGTGGATCCCCCGTCCCAGCCAGTCATTTTCGCCGGGCAGACCCAGGGGGCGGGGAAAAGCACCGGTGGACAGGACGACCGTTCTGGCGTAGTAGGAACCGGATGTGGTTTCCACCTTTTTGATTTCTCCGGAAAGATCAGCGGACAAAACTTCCGCCATTTCCGTTTCCGCACCGAACCGTTCCGCCCCCTGCTGCATCTGCATCCCCAGCGTGAAGCCGTCGATACCATCCGCAAAGCCGGGGTAATTGTCGATCTGATGGGTCAGTGCCATCTGACCGCCGGGGGACATTTTTTCCACAAGCAGTGTGTCCAGCCCCGCTCTCGCACCGTACAGGGCTGCCGTATATCCGCCGGGACCGCCGCCGATGATAAGCATATCTCTGATCTTTTCCATATATATAATCTCCCTTGCTTTCCTTTGATGGATACAGTATATCACAGTATGGACAGAATTTCAGTGATTCTGTCACCGGAGAAAAGAAAACCTTCTTGACTTCTGTATCTGCAGGGAGTATACTGATACCGGTGGATGCAAATGTGTCCGATTTTCCCTTCTGTGAAAGGAGCCCGCTATGGATGCCTGTCCGAATGCATCGGTTTTTGAGAAATATTTTCCCTTCTGGAATGCTCTGCCGGAAAAAGATAAGGAAACCTTCTGCCGCAGCAGTATTGCGGTGAAGTATGAAAAAGGCACCACGATTCACGACAGCAGTGAATGCACCGGTGTCATTATCATCAAGTCCGGGTGTCTGCGGCTGTATATGCTCTCAGAAGAAGGGAAGGAGATTACGCTGTACCGCCTCTTCCCGGGGGATATCTGTATGCTTTCTGCTTCCTGTGTGCTGGACAGCATTACTTTTGATGTGTTTGTGGACGCAGAGGAAGACAGCGAATGTCATGTGGTCAGCGGGTGTGCGTTTGCGGATGTGTCAAACCGGATTCCGGAGGTAAAGATTTTTGCTCTGGAAACCACTGTCAGCCGGTTCTCGGATGTGATGTGGGTCATGCAGCAGATTCTCTTCATGAGCATGGACAAGCGGCTGGCGATCTTTCTGCTGGATGAAACGGCGCATTCCGGTTCTGATACCATAAAATACACGCACGAGCAGATCGCCAAATACATGGGATCTGCCCGTGAGGTTGTTACGCGTATGCTGAAATATTTTGCTGCGGAGGGCATTGTGGAAGTGACCCGCAAAGGGGTGATCATTCTGGACAAAGCTAAGCTGCGGGCACTGGCGGTGTGATTATACCGTCATGGCAAGGATTTGTGCTTTCGGGCGGGCACCGGCGGACTGC
>JAFZET010000206.1 GCA_017560565.1 Clostridia bacterium
AGAGGGATACCCGTCAGCAGTCAGGATACGATAGGCGTATTCCTGCAGACCGCAGCGGTTCAGGGCTTCCCAGAGATGGGGCAGTCCCAGCATACCGCAGTCGTGATGGAAATCCTTTTCTTCTACCAGCCGTGCCAGCTGTGCCTTCAGCGGTTCAATATCGTCATAGATACCGTAGACAATGTGCAGAGCGGCGGCGGTCTGTTTGTCGATTTTTGCGGTGCTGTCGGCATTCATGTATTTCTCCCTGTGACAGGAGATCTGCTTTGCCAGCTTGTCAGCCCAGTATGCCGTGTCTTCTCCGGCAAGTTCTGCTGCCAGAAGGGATATCCGCAGGAACTTGATCCGCAGGGCACTGTTGATCAGAGGCGCACGCACCTTGTCCGGCTCATTCGGGTGCGCCCAGTCGTCCAGACCGAAGGTCACGTCACCGTTTTCGTCTTCACGGTCTTCCAGATGACAGAGATACCGGTCGAAATATGGCAGAGAGTCCACAAGATGCTTCTTCTCTCCGGTGTGGAGATACAGGCGGTAGGGAACTTCAAACAGGATTCCGTCGGAAACCGGACCGTTGCCCCAGGCATACCCCCAGCCGCTGGTGGGAATGATCCCCGGCAGCGCACCGTCCGGCAGCATGGCGTCATGGATGTCCTGCAGCCATTTGGTAAGCAGCCGTTCCGTGGTGAAATTGGTCAGGAACTGTTCCGTGGAGGACTGTGCGTCGTTGCACCAGCCCAGCTTTTCTCTGGTGGGACAGTCGGTGGGCATATAGAACAGGTTGGACCAGGTCGCCATCTGCCCCAGCCGGAACAATTCGTTCAGGAAGGGATCGGAGCACTCGAACCGGCTGCGGGCTTTCACATCCTGATGGACAAATACACCGGCGGCAGAGTCTGTGGTAGGATTTTTGATCCCGGACACTTCCGCATACCGGAAACCGTGGTAAACAAACCGGGGTGACCAGGTGAATTTTCCGTCCGGACAGATCAGCTTGTCAGTCTGGAAGGGAGTTTCGGGATAATGATGTCCCATGGAATTCCGGTCGATCTCACCGTTTTCATCTATTTCTTCCGCATACCGGATCACAATTTCGTCACCGGCATCCTGATCTACGGTCATCCGGATGAAGCCGGACATATTCTGACCGAAATCAAAGACATACCGTCCGTCTCCCAGATCGTTCACGGAAACAGCGGGATATACCCGGTCGGCACGGATGGGTTCACAGAGGCAGGGACGGAAAATTCCTATGGGAGGTGTGGTGTCGGAAAGCGCAGGCTGCCATGCGCTGTCGTCAAAATCCGCTTTTGTCCAGTTTTCGTCCCAGAGACGGGCGTCGAAATATTCCCCGGAGCGGAGCTGATTGTAGAGAAAAGCGTTGTCCGCAGTACATTTCCAGTGTTCATCCGAAGCCAGAACCCTCTTTCCGTTGACTTCCAGTTCCAGAATAAACTTGGGGTTGTCACGCCACGGGGCAATGTTGTGGTTCCAGGAGGAGCGGTGGTTTTCGTTGTACCAGCCGTTGCCGCAGAGGACGGCAAAGATGTTTTCCCCGCAGATCAGTTTATCGGTTACATCATAACTGGTGTACCAGAGCGTTTTGCGGTAATCGCTGACAGGGGCAATGAACAGATCCTCTGTAACAGCCTGACCGTTCAGATAATAGTACGCATACCCCAGACCGCTTACATGGACAACAGCGGACTGTACAGGCTCGTCAATCACGAA
>JAFZET010000207.1 GCA_017560565.1 Clostridia bacterium
AAAGAAGTGAGAATTGTTCCGAATTCTGCGATCTTTTTCTTATTATTGGAGGCAAGCACAAAAGTATACATCATTCTTCCTCTGTTTCTTCAGCATTATGTACGAGTCTGGTATCTTCTGCCAGCAAAGCATCAGCAAACATAGCGGCATTGAACGGCTGCATATCGTCAATCTGTTCCCCGACGCCGATATACTTCACGGGAATATCCACTTCTTCCTTGATGGAGAAGATAGCGCCGCCCTTGGCTGTACCGTCCAGCTTGGTCAGGATCAGCCCCGTAATATCAGCAGCCTGCTTGAACTTCTGTGCCTGCAGAACGGCATTCTGTCCGGTGGTGGCGTCCAGTACCAGCAGGGTTTCTCTGGAAGCATCCGGCAGTTCTCTGGAAATGATCCGGTTGATCTTGGCAAGCTCGTCCATCAGCCCAACTTTGTTGTGAAGACGTCCGGCGGTATCGATAATCAGTACATCCGCATTTCTCTTGTTGGCGGCGGCAATGGCATCAAACACCACGGAAGCCGGGTCGGAGCCTTCGCTCTGCTTTACCAGCTCCACATCGGCTCTGTCACACCATACGGCAAGCTGTTCGATAGCGGCGGCACGGAAGGTATCAGCAGCGGCAACCACCACACGCTTTCCTTCTGTTTTCAGATGATGGGCGATCTTACCGATGGAGGTGGTCTTACCTACCCCGTTGACACCGATCACCAGAATGACGGAAGGTGTGGTTTCCAGCCGGAGGGGTTCTCCCTCACCCACCATATCCCGCAGAATCTCTGCCAGAGCACTCTTTACATCCTCTGCATCCTTAATCTTTTCAGACTTGATCCGGTCACGGAGTTCTTCAATGACCCGTTCAGTGGTGGAAGCACCCATATCGGCGCAGATCATCACTTCTTCCAGTTCTTCCAGCAGATCTTCGTCTACCTTCCGGAAGGACTTGACCACCTCGTTCACCTGTCCGAAGACGGCATTTTTGGTCTTTTCCAGACCGGCTTTCAGTTTATCAAAAAATCCCATACTTACCTCTCTTGCTTATTTCAGAATCTCATCCCGACCGGTTTTCAGATCCACGGTGGTCACCTTGGAGATCCCCGGCTGGGGCATAGTCACACCATACAGGGTGTCGGCAATCTCCATGGTTCCCCGGCGGTGGGAAATCATGATGATCTGCATTTCGTCTGTGTATTTCTTCACATACCGTCCCACTCTGGCTACGTTGGTTTCGTCCAGCGCCGCTTCGATTTCGTCAAAGATACAGAAGGGAGAAGGATTGACCTTGATCAGAGCGAACAGCAGGGCGATAGCGATGAATGCCTGTTCCCCGCCGGAAAGCAGATTCAGATTCTTGATGGTTTTTCCGGGCGGTGCGGCATTGATGTCGATCCCGCAGGTCAGGGGATTCTCCGGATCGGTCAGCACCACTTCTGCGTGTCCGCCGCCGAACAGTTCTTTGAACACCTGTCCGAAATATGTATTGATCCGACCGAATGCGGAAACGAAAATGTCCCGCATTTCCTTCTCGATGCCGGAAAGGATCTTTTCCAGCTCCTCTTTCGCCTTCGCAAGATCGTCCATCTGGGTCTTGATGTAATCGTACCGGGTCTTGACTTCCGTGTACTCCTCGATGGCGTCCACATTGACATGACCAAGTCCCCGGATCTCGGATTTCAGCGCATTCTGTCTGGCGAGATAAGAAGCCCTCTGTCCCTGTTCCACCGGCGGGATCTCCGCTTCTTCCAGATAGGCTTTTGCAGTTGCGTAGGTCAGCTCATACTCATCCCACAGCCGCTGGGTCATTTTGTCGTACTCGGTCTGGAGACTATTCAGATGGGTTTCATTTTTGTTATGGGCTGCAGCAATCATTTCCTTATGGTGGGTCTGTTCTTTCAGACGGTTCTGCAGATCCATCAGTTCTTTATCCAGGACGTCACCGGTTTCGTTCAGCGCCTGCTGTTTGCCGGTCAGAACTTCGATGGTTTCCGCCAGTTTTCCGACGGCTTCGTTTTTCTCCGCAATCTGCCGATCCATGACAGCAATTTCTTCCTGCAGGACACGGATATGTTCTCTGCAGTTTACCGCTGTTTCGTTCAGTGCAGTCATACGGTTCAGGCAGTCTTCCAGCAGAGATGCCAGATTCTCTCTGTCCTTTGCCAGTTCCGCCAGCCGGATCAGGCACTCCTGCCGTTTTGTCTGCCACTGAGACAGTTTTTCCTCCGTTTCACTGCGGCTGATGGCGATCTCTTCCCGTTTTCCGGTAATACTTTCGATCTCCTGCCGGAGGATCTCGCTGTCTGCCTGATACTTTTCCATATCGACAGCACTGCGTCTGTCGTTTTCTTCCAGTGCGGCACTGTCCTTCAGAAGTCCGTCGAGAAGACCTGTGACAAAATCCTTTTTGGCTCTGGTTTCGTTCCGGTGAGATTCTTCTGCCTGCAGCAGTGTCTGCAGAATGGAACGCTTTTCTTCTCCTTCTTTTCCGTAGGAAGCGGCTTTTTCGGCTTCCGCCTGTGTCCGGGAAAGATTTTCCTTCACCTGTGAGATGGTTCTGTCCAGAGCAGCAAGCTCTTCTTCCATCTGATCAATCTGGGTGCTTCTGGTCAGAATCCCGCTTTCTCTTTTGGCCTGTCCGCCGGTAAAGGAGCCGCCGGCATTGATGATCTGTCCGTCCAGCGTCACGGCACGGATCCGCCAGTTCTTCCGGCGCGCCATTTCCGTGGCATGATCCAGGGTATCAAACACTGCAGTTCTGGCCAGCTGGGAGCGGATGATATTCCGGTAACGCGCATCGCATTCCACCAGGGTATCGGCATATCCGATGAAGCCTGTGCCGTTTTCCACCCCGTCGAATTCCTTCCCTCTCTCCAGAGGACGGATGGTGCTGATGGGATAGAAGGTGGCTCTGCCGGCATTTGCCTGCTTCAGAGCTGCAATGGCGGCTTTGGCTGCGTTTTCGTCTTCGGTAATGATGTTCTGCAGGGCACTGCCCAGTGCGGTTTCGATGGCAATGACATAGTCCTTTGCCACTTTGATCAGGTAGGACACAGGACCGTGGATCCCCTGCAGATGACCGGCATTCACCTGTCCCATCACATAGCGGATACTGTTATTGTAGCCATCAAAATGCTCCTGCATTCGCTTGATGGCGTTCATCCGACCAACGATCCCTTCCCGCTGTCCGGCAAGTCCTGTCAGTTCGTTCTGCAGAGCCGCCATGGTCTGACGGATCTTTTCCGTTTCTCTGTCAGCCTCTGCCATAGCCGTCTGTACTTCTTCCAGATTCTTCCGGTACAGGGCAATGGTTTCTTCACATTCCGCAATGGTTTTATCGTAACCGGCTTCTTCCATCCGGTATTTTTCAATTTCTGTCCCAATGCTCTCCCGGCGTCGGTTCTGGGAAGATACGGTTTGCTTCAGTACATTGAGCCGGATCTTCAGATCGGTCAGAGCGGTTTCCTTCTGTTTCTGGGAAGCAAGCAGTGTATCCAGCTGCTCCCCCGCTTTCTGCCGCTCTGCCGTGAGCTGTGTCACTGCGGCTTCAGCGG
>JAFZET010000208.1 GCA_017560565.1 Clostridia bacterium
GAAATGCTTCAGCAGCACCAGCGGTTCGCAGGGGGATGTATTTTCGATCACCACACCGCTTACGGCGGCATCATGGCTTACGAAGAATTCGTCACGGGTCGCTTCGCCGTAGCGGATCAGGGTGGGTGTTTCGATCCGGTGACCGTTGATGGTACCGCTACCCTGAATGGCAATGAACCCGTATGCGGCACCATCCCGGATGGTTACGGTTTTGCCCGGATATACCGTCAGTCTCTTGGCGGAAACCACAGGGCATTTGTAGCAGATCCATTCGTCCAGATAACCGGCAGCCTTCATTTCTTCCGCATCCCCGGCAGGAATGGGCTTCATGAACCGGTTTTTATGCAGATCGGGGTCGGTGTTCAGCTCCCAGTCAATGACATCCAGCAGATAGTCCACATTGCCGATTTCTTCTTCGGGGCAGTTTTTCCACAGCAGTGCTTCCTCCACGCAGTGTCCGCTGTACAGTACGGACTGATACATAGCGTATACATCGGAAGCAAACTGCGGTTCATAGGTACACATACTGCCCGGTGCATGGAGCAGTCCCGGAGGAACGTCCCATCCGGTATCGGGCGTCAGTACATACGCCTGGGAAAGATCCAGCAGACGGTTGTCCCCCTTCGTGAAGTTTTCCAGCGATTCTTTTACCTGTTCTCTGGTGGTTTCCGGCTGCAGACCCAGGAAGGTGTATCCGAATTCACCGGGATGGTTGTTCACCTGTGCGGGGAAAAAGTACATTTCCGGTTTCCCTTTGGCACCGACCTTTGCGGCATATGTATCGTTGTGGTGGATGTGATGGGGCAGTGGGCCGAGGTTGTCGAAATACTTGGAGAACATAGCCCAGCCGTGGTATTTGATCCAAAGAGTTTCCCCGATCAGATCTGCGCCCAGCATCTGCACCGCATCCCGCAGCAGGATTTTTTCGCTGGCATCTTCGTTCAGTGCGATATAGGAAAGCCCTTCATCTTCCGGTGTTTCCGGTCCGTTTTCCGCATGGGTGGTGGAAGCAAACCAACGCTCGTCAATTCCGCCTCTGGCAGCACCCAGTGCATAATAATCGTCCGGATGGAGCTTGATACGTTTCCCGGGACGGCAGAATGCGCGGGGAACCCAGGTAGGTGTCAGCCGCAGAACCCCACGACTGTTTTCCAGAAATTGTTTCAGTTCCTGTACCTGCATATATGAATCCTCCTCAGTGAAAAAGATACTTGACTTTATCCGGAATCGGATGTATGATAATACCAGTATAACAGAAAGACGGCAAAATAGCAATAGGGAGAGAAAATATGGGAAACCAAAGCGGAAAAAATACACAGAAATACCGGATCTACGCCAGACAGTTTTTCAGAGAAGATTCTTTTGAAAACGATGTGATTATCACAGTGGAAAACGGTGTGATCACTGCCATGGAAAACGGCGTAGCAGAGGATGCCGACTGTACTTACACATACGTAACCCCCGGTCTGATCGACAACCATATCCACGGCGGCGATGGATATTCCGTATACGGCTCTACGCCGGAAGAGATTGA
>JAFZET010000209.1 GCA_017560565.1 Clostridia bacterium
CATCCTTCGATACCCGCCCGAAAGCCTGGGAATCGGTGATCACCAGCTTTGGTTTCTTTGCCAGCATTGCCAGCATTTCGGTCACTTCCGTATCCTGACAGCAGATCACGGAAATGTGGCTGTCCAGAATGTCCCGGATGGTCTGCTGCTGGGGCAGGATCAGTCGTCCTTTGGGTGCGGATTCGTCAATGGGGATTATCAGCATAACTACATCTCCGGGGGAGAGCAGATCGGACACCAGCCGTTTTGTGTTTTCCTTGGTCTTAGCCAGTGCGCCGATCCGGTTCTTCAGCTCTTCAATCCCGGTCTTTTCCAGCGCACTGACGTAGATTTCATTCTCTCCGCTGGCGGGGATCTCCGGAAGCAGATCGGATTTGTTGAACACCGTGATCACCGGCAGCTTCCGTTCCGCAAACAGGGCAAGAAGCTCAGTCTCTGTTTCCCCCAGTCCGGCAGAAGCATCCGTCACCAGGATAGCAACATCGGTTTTTGCCAGAATTTCTCTGGTTTTCTCCACCCGCAGCAGCCCCAGATCCCCTTCATCATCATACCCGGGGGTATCGATAATCACCACAGGACCGATGGGGAGCAGTTCCATGGCTTTTTTCACCGGGTCGGTGGTGGTACCTCGGACATCGGAAACTACGGACAGAGCCTGCCCGGTCACGGCATTGACCAGACTGGATTTTCCCGCATTCCGTCTGCCGAAGAAGCCGATATGCACCCGTTCCCCGGAAGCAACGTCATTCAGTCCCATAAGTTCTCCTTTATATGGAAATTCAGCAGAATCCGCACCATCAGAACCGGAAGTCCCGGCGGTTGGAATTCATGATATCTTTGATATTCTGCTTGGCAATATCCCGCACCTTTTCCTTGGGGATCCGGTTCAGTTCTTCTTCTACCATCCTGAAGCCCACTTCTTTGGTAGCGTCAGAAGCATAGTCCACCAAATATTCGGTCAGGGTCATCAGGGCATTGGGGTGGCAGCAGTTGAGAATCTGACCGGATTTGCACAGGCTCATGAAACGGTCGCCCGTTCTGCCTTCCCGGTAGCAGGCGGTGCAGAAGGACGGAATATGACCGTTTTCCATCAGCCAGCGTACCACTTCGTCCAGGGAACGCTGGTCGGATACGTCAAACTGTTCCGTGTCGTGGGGGCGTTCTTCTTCGGCATAGCCGCCCACAGAGGTTCGGGAACCGCCGCTGACCTGAGATACACCGCAGTTCAGCAGTCTGCCTCTGACAGATTCGGTTTCTCTGGTGGAGATGATGATGCCGGTGTAGGGAACAGCCAGACGGATGCAGGCGGTGATCTTGGCGAAGGTATCGTCATCAATGCCGTTGTCGAAATCGTCGGGATTGATGTCGTCCGCTCTCTTCAGACGGGGAACGCTGATGGTGTGAGGACCGACACCGTGTACCGCTTCCAGATGCTCTGCGTGCATGATCAGCCCGGCAAATTCGTATTTGTACAGTTCCAGCCCGAACAGTACTCCAAGCCCTACATCATCAATGCCGCCGTCCATGGCACGGTCCATGGCTTCGGTGTGATAGTCGTAATCATGCTTGGGTCCGGTGGGATGGAGCTGGAGATAGCTTTCCTTGTGGTAGGTTTCCTGGAACAGGATATAGGTACCGATACCGGCATCCTTCAGCTTCCGGTAGTTTTCCACTGTGGTGGCGGCGATGTTCACGTTGACCCGGCGGATATCACCGTTCTTGTGGTGCACGCTGTAGATGGTGTTGATGCATTCCAGAATGTATTCGATGGGGTTGTTCACCGGGTCTTCACCGGCTTCAATGGCAAGACGCTTGTGCCCCATATCCTGCAGGGCGATAACTTCTTTGCGGACTTCTTCCTGGGTCAGCTTCTTTCTGGGAATGCACTTGTTCTTCAGGTGATACGGACAGTAAACACATCCGTTGACACAGTAGTTGGACAGGTACAGGGGCGCAAAGATCACAATGCGGTTGCCGTAGAAAGCCAGCTTGATCTCTTCCGCAATTTCGTAGATTTTCTGGATCTTGTCCGGCATTTCGCAGGCCAGCAGCAGGGACGCTTCTCTGTGGGTCAGACCGGCGCAGACAGTACCGTCAGCGGTTTTGCGGGGGCGTGTCTTTTCAAGGATTTCGTCAATTAGTTCCGCATTGTTCTTGTTGGCTTCCGCCCAGGCGAGGGTTTCACGGATCTCGCTGTCGCTGATGAATTCTTCCGCTTTTCTGGATTTGGGATCGTAGATTGCCATGGTATTGTCCTTTCTTTTGGGTCAGATGTTCTTTCCCGTTAGATGAATTTTTATTTGATAATATCGCCCCGGACGGCAGAGATGGTACACCCGATGGACTCCATCCGTTTCCGGAGAGAATCCAGTGACTGCGCCGATTCCGCACCGTCGGAGAGCTTGTTGTCGTAAAGCATATATTTCTTCCGCACCGAAGCGGGAGAGAGATTGGGCATCACCACATTGGCACCGCAGAGAATGCCTTTTTCCCGTCCGTTTTCCTCCAGTGTGCCCAGTGCCGTGGTGGCGGGCAGCAGTAGAGGCGGATGGATCAGCCGGAGAATGGAGAGAAGATACAGGGTCAGCTCCACCGAACCGGCGGGATGATCCCGGAAAGGTGTGTCCTTATGGGGAATAAAGGGACCGATGCCGCACATATCCGGTCTGAAGGTTTCCACGAATTTCAGATCTTTCGCCAGCATGGCGTCTGTCTGGTAAGGCGAACCCACCATAAATCCGCAGCCCACCTGATACCCAAGCTCCTTCAGATCCCGGAGACAGCGCATCCGGTTGTCAAAGGACAGATTTGCGGGATGCAGTTTCTCGTAGTGTTCTTTGTCCGCCGTTTCGTGGCGCAGGAGATACCGGTCAGCCCCCGCTTCTTTCAGGGCGGCATAGCTTTCCCGGCTCCGTTCTCCCAGAGAAAGGGTCACGGCACAGTCCGGATGGTTTTCCTTGATCTTCCGGATCAGACCGGTCAGAAAGGCATCGGAGAAGCTGCCGTCCTCGCCCCCCTGCATCACAAAGGTGCGGAACCCGAGGGCATATCCCTCTCTGCAGCATTCCAGAATGTCCTCTCCGGTCAACCGGTAGCGGTCACAGTTTTTGTTGCTTCCCCGGATGCCGCAGTAGAGACAGTCATTCCGGCAGATATTGGAAACCTCGATCAGTCCTCTGACATATACATCGTTTCCGTAAATTTTCTGCTTTTCCACAAGCGCAAGGGCTGCCAGCAGGGAGGCGGATTCCGGTGTTCGTCCGGTGATGAGGGTTTTGTATTCTTCAAGTGAGAGACTGTGTGTATCGCGCAGTTTATAAATCAGTTCTTCCGTTCTGTTCATGATAGGTTCTGACCGGCTCCTTCCGGGATAGGAGTTTTCACACCGGAATAGGCGGTTTTCACACTGATGCCGGGCAGCTTGCCGATCTTGCCGGAAAGGGCGGCGATGATATCCTGCGGGGCATCGATGGCAATGCTGATGATGCTGATCCCCTTCTGGCGGTAGGGAATGCCCATGCGGCCGATGATGTATTCGCTGTAATCATGGAGAATCCGGTTCAGAATCTCCGTGGTGTCCCGCTGTTCCACAATGATGCTCATGACCGCCACCCGTGTTTCCATAGTGTTTCCTCCCTTTGTACATACCGGACACAAAAAATGCCGTACCCTGCGGTTATCCGCATAAAAGGCACGGCAAAAACAGATCCTGAAAAGGATTTTTTACAGAAGATCCGTATACAGTTGTCCGGGCCTTTCACGCAGAAGCTTCTTTGTGTCAGGATTCTGGATATAGTATACACATAAATCCCCAGAAAGTCAATAGGAAAATAAAACTTTCCCGGGAATCACCGAAAAAAGATCCGGTTTTCTTCTCCGTTTGTGCAGATATACCGATGCACACCGAAAAACTTCTCCGGCATACGGGAGGCAAGGCATTCCTCTGTCGTTCCGCTGAAAACACAGGTGTGATCCGCAAGGATTACCGCATCGTCCGCCAATGCCAGTGCCTCGGTCAGATCGTGGAGGATCACAAGAAGGGTTTTCCCGTGATGGTCGGCAAGCTCCCGCAGCAGGGACAGCATCCGCCGACTGGCATCCGCATCCAGATGGGAAGCCGGTTCGTCCAGCGCAATGAACGGAGTGTCCTGTGCCAGTATCATGGCCAGATAGGCACGCTGTCTCTCCCCTCCGGATAAAGTATCTGCCCTGCGGTCTTCAAAACCGGATATACCGGCGGAAACCATGGCGTTTTCCACAGCTTCTCTGTCTTCGGCGGAGAGCCGCCCACCGGCACCCACATAGGGATTTCGACCGAGAGAAACCAGCGTCCGGACGGAAAAACCGGAGGCAGGCAGAAACTGGGGAAGAATTCCGATTCGTTTTGCCCGTGCTTCCGGGGAGATGCGGGAAAGGGGAAGCCCGTCCAGCAGAATTTCTCCGGTATAGGGAACAAGCCCGTTCAGACAGCCAAACAGGGTGGACTTTCCGGCACCGTTCTTTCCCAGCAGAACCGTGATCCTGCCGGGACGAAGAGAGAACGAAACATCTTTCAAAATCACCTGCCCGCCGCGGCAGACCCGGAGAGCATCAAAGG
>JAFZET010000027.1 GCA_017560565.1 Clostridia bacterium
AACAGATCATTCTGTGCCATCAATACCATGCAGTCCGATATTCTTTTCGCCGCAGCATCGGAAAGATCATGGAAGGTATCCGGAGAAAGGACAGTCATGGTATCCCTCTCATACACCGAATAATTGGACAGAATGTTGTTGTGGGGCTTTTTGAAAAACACATTGTCGTCAATGAAGGAGCCGATGGACATGTGGGTCTGTTCGCAGACAAATCCGCTTTCCGCCGTCAGAAGATTCTGACCGAACAGGACGGTTTTGACTTCATCGATTCCCAGCAGGCAGAGCAGGGTAGGCAGAACATCCATGTGTCCGCCTGCAGTAGTTATGGTTTCCGTTCTGCCGCTCCCGGGAATGTGGATGACAAGGGGGACATTGAACACATCAAATATTGTATAGTCCCGTTTCAGCATACTGCCGACCTGAGAAGAGATCAGGGGATCGGTGTTGGTCAGGGCATAATGATCTCCGTACAGAATGAAAACAGAATTGTCATAAAGCCCTTCTTCCTTCAGCATATCCAGCCATTCACCGAGTACTCTGTCGACGTAGTTCATGGACTGGATATACAGCCCGAACAGGGTGGCTTCGTCCTCCGGCTTCAGGGTAATGTGACGGTCCTTCAGCGGCAGGGCGTATGGGTGGTGGGAGGAAACGGTTATGTAAAAGGCGTAAAAGGGCTCTTCCCAGGTTTTCAGATATTCCATGGACTGTGTGAACATCTGGCGGTCGGAAATCCCCATGGGGAAAGGATCGATCTCCTCAAAATCTTCCAGTGCCGTGTAGGAATCGAAGCCCTGAGCGGGGTAAGCACTTCGGCGGTTCCAGAAATCCCCCTTATAATTGTGAAAAACATGGGCGCCGCTGTAACCGTTATCCTTCAGCAGAAAAGGAAGACCATAGTAATGATTTTCCGGATACTGCACATAAGCAGCCTGGTTTTCCGGCGGGAAGAGCGAATTGTTCACAGCGAATTCCGCATCTGCCGTGTTGCCGCCGCCGATCTGGTAGTAATAATTGGGAAAATACAGTGTATCCATCCCCAGAAGCCGGTTCAGATTGGGCGTCAGCTCCTGTCCTTCATACCATGCGCCGATCACAAAATTCTGCAGTGCTTCGATCTGCAAAATAAACACATTTCTCCCCTCAGCCACACCGAAATAAGCACTGCCGGTGTCGTCTTTCAGTGTGTAGAGAGACTTGTCCACAGGGGTGTCACCGGCGGACTGCAGTGCGGCTTTGGTGAAGTCTGCGGCGTGGTAACAGAACAGTTCATTGCGGATATATTCCACCCGGAACTGCCCGAAAAGACCGCATCCGGTTACAGCAAGGGCACAGATAAGGCTGCCGGACAGAAGAGTGTGGACTTCCCTGCGTCTACAGGGGATGTCTGCTGTATCCCTCACAGGTTTCCGGTTCAGAAAATACAGAAACCACAGGGGAAAATCAATAAGCATGAAAAGATGCTTCCAGTTCAGCAGATTCAGGATGGTGTCTTTGATATCGACCAGCTGCCCCACCATGCCGATCTGTGCCACACTGGGCATTTTTGCCACATAGCTGTAATAAATGCTGTCTGCCGCCATAAATACTCCGGCAATGGAATACAGCACCACAAACCCGATACGGGCAGCACCCGGGGAAATGAGCCGCAGCAGACCGCAGACCAGTGCGGTAATACCCATGGTGATCAGACAGAACACCGGCTCAAACCCGCCAAGGTGGAGCTGGCTGTAGAATATATAGGTTTTCAGGAGAAGCAGCAGGACAGCCAGAGCATACCGTCCATACTGTCTGGCCGGGTCCTGAATATAGGCTTTTTTCATGATACTCCGCTCAATAGAAAAGATTTTACAGAATACAATCATTATAACATATTTTTCTTTCGGAAGAAAGGGCGGCGGGAAAACTATTTATGAAAATTTCCGTCTGAATATTCTGCAGGATTGGTATAATTCGTCATGAGATGGCGCAGATATAAAGATTATTTCCCGAATTCTTTGCGAATTTGTGCAGTTTTCCTGATTTTTATTGACAAAAAACAGTTGCTATGCTACAATGCAGAGGAAAGAAGAATCTGAAACCACAACCAGAAAAGGAGAAAAATCATGGCTGAAATCCGTACCGGTATGAATCCCGTTGGTGCAATGAAAAAACTGCATGGTGTAGGTCAGCCTCCCTTCGCAGGCGTTTCCTTTCATATGTTTCACTATCTCAAGGCATTTGACTGCCCCTTTTCCCGGCTTCATGATGTGCAGGGGGTATATGGCGGCGGGCGCTGGGTGGATATACCCAATCTGTTCCGGAATTTCGATGCAGACCCGGAGGATCCGGCTTCCTATGATTTCACATTCACGGATCTTCTGATGCAGGCTCTGGTGAAAGAGGGGATCGAGCCCTTCTTCCGGCTGGGTGTGACCATTGAAAACCAGTGCCGGATCAAGTCTTATCGGATCGACCCGCCGAAGGATTCCCTGAAATGGGCGAAAATCTGCGAGGGTGTGATCCGCCATTACAACGAGGGCTGGGCGGATGGTTTTCACATGAATATCCGGTACTGGGAAATCTGGAATGAACCGGATAACTCCCATATTCCGGAAGACAACATGATGTGGACGGGTACCATGGAGGACTATTTTGAATTGTACGGTACAGCATCAAAATACCTGAAAAAACGGTTCCCGGATATCCGGATCGGCGGGTATGCCAGCTGCGGTTTCTACGGCTGGAATGCCGACAGAAACGATCCGAAGCAGGCAAGAAATGTCTATTATGTGGACTATGCCAATAAATTCTTGGAATATGTAAATACACACAACTGCCCGCTGGATTTCTTCTCCTGGCACAGCTACGGCAGCATCGAGGATACACTGGATTACGTGCGTTATGCTACGAAAATGCTGGAAGAACACGGCTTCGGCGGTCTGGAGCAGTCTCTGAACGAATGGAACTGCCAGCCGAATGCCAGAGGTACCCTGAAGCACGCAGCGCTTACAGCCGGTATGATGCTGGCACTGCAGAATACTGCCATGGATACGGCTATGTTCTATGACGCCCGCTATGGTACCAGTATATACGGTGGTATGTTCAATCCACTGACAGCGGAACCTTTCCCGGCATACTATGGTTTCCTGGCGTTCAACGAGCTGTACAAACGGCAGACCCAAACCGATCTTTCCTTTGATATTCCAGGCGTCTACGGTATTGCGGCAGGGACAGCGGAGGACGGCTGCATTGTGCTGTCCAATACTACGGAAAAAGAAATTCCTCTGACATTTGTGCTTCCCGCAGATGCACGGATCACCGGATGCCGTGTGGTTGCGGAAGGGAAGATCTGGCAGGAAACGGAGGATGTGTCTGTGCTGGCAGGAAACTCCGTGATGTGCCTGTGGATCGGGAAAGAACAGTGAGGTCGGTATGCTGCAGAATGTTACCCTTGAAATGAGCCTGAAGCCTTTCCGGAAAACGGATGATTCTTCTATTGATGCAGTCTGCCGGAAGGTGTTTGAGCAGTGGAAACCCCTGGTACGGGATGTACCCTGTGTATCGGTAATGCTCTGGTCAGCGGACGGAAGCGAGCTGCTGGATTACCGGGGAGATCTGGATGCGCCCTTTTCCTATGCGAAATATATCGGCGGTGCCAACAACCGGGAAGGGAGCCATGCCGCCATCGACCCGGACAATCTGGGACTCCATTCCCGGTGCTATCTGTTCTGTGAAGATCCGCCGGAGATGACCTACCGGATTCTGCGGCAGGTGGTTTCTTCTCTGAAACGGATTGGAAAGGAAGTGCTGGGAGAGACCAGAACCATCCGTGTGGGTACGACCTTTGATCCGGGACCGGAATTTGCGAAATCGTCCTTTAAGTACAGCCGTCACAACGAGATCTGTATGGGCAATGATATGGGCAGAGCCACCATGGTCTGTTCTTATGCCAGACTGAACGGAGACGATACTTCCTATGCAGCATTCCCGGAGGGGATTCCGGACGGTCTGCCTTTCGGTACCTTCTTCGGTGCCCAGAGCGAAAAATTCCTCTCCGATATGGGGTTTGATTACATCTGGTTTTCCAATGGTCTCGGCTTCGGCAGAGAAACCTGGGCAGCCACCGGTGCAATATTTGACGGAGAACAGTTCCATGGGGACAAACTGGTCGGTGTACGACAGGATGTAGTGGATTTTTGGCAGTATTTCCGGAAGGAATGTCCGGCATACCCTATTGAAACCAGAGGTACCAATATGTCTATGGGGATCGACTTCGCTACAGATGGTGTGCCGCTGCGTACCATTTATGACGGCGGCTATGATCTGCTGCCTCCGCCCAACTCCCCATGGGCTGCCATCAACGGGGATTTCGGTCTGGAGCTGATGGGGCACATGTCCCGGATCGCCGGACTGCCGAATGAAAACGAAGATATCCGTCATCCCTATCTGTTCCGGTTTTACATCCATGACATCTGGTGGGCCAATTCCCCCTGGTACGACCGGTATAACAGCCAGCCTCACGACATTTATCTGCCCATGAGTGTTGCCCGTATCGACAGCTGCGGAAAGATCGAATCTCCCACACATCTCAGCCTGCTGTCCATTGACAACTGCTTTGGAGATATGCCGGATGCCTGTGCCGATGAACCCATTCCTCATCTGCGCAGGGCTGTAAAGGAGGCGCCGGATGATGTGGCTCCTGTGGTATGGGTATATCCGTTTGACGAATATTCAGCGGCATCGGACGACCAGGAACTGATGGATATGTACGCCGGTGATTGGTGGATCCGGGGTGCCATCAACGACGGTGCGCCGGTTTCCATGGTGGTTTCCACGACCAATTTCTGCCAGCATGATCTGTCCATGTACAAAAACAGCATTCTGGTGACGCCTGTTCCCAAGGCAAGTTCCCCCTTTGAAGAGAGGATCCTTGCGTATGCATCGACTGGCGGTAAGGTGGTCTTTTACGGGAACACACTGCGTGCATCTGCGGCATTTCTGGATCTGTTCGGTCTGCGGAATACAGCGGACACAGCCGAAGGAGAATTGCCGCTGACCATTGACGGAGCGGATGCAGGGATGTGTAAGGTGGTTCCCATTGTATCCGGCGGTGCTCTTGCCACGGAAGCCTGTGACGGCTGTGCTGTCTGGGCGGAAGCCGGCGGTAAGGTGCTGGCGGCGCAGAAAGACTGTGCTGTATGGCTGCGTGGGATCGTTGGTTCCGAATACAGAAAGGGTGCCAGACAGCCCTCCCCTCAGGACAGCACGAAATACTGCCCCGGTGAAACCTTTCTGCGGCTGGCACTGGAGCGTCTGGGTGTACAGATCCGTATGGATAAGCGTGACGGGGTGAAATCTCCTGTCATCATGACCCACCGGCACGACAATGCAGTGATGTTTTCCGTATATTCGCCTTCCACGACTGTGAAAACAAAGATCCGGTACCCCTGGGGTGCGCCGGTGTTGGACGGGTACGAAACCATCCTGGAAGACGGCTTTGCCACTTACCATTTCCCGAAAGCGGAACACCGGGAATGCCGGGTTTTCGTGGAACAGGCGGAAGGGATCGTAGGCTGTCAGGAAATCCCGCCGGTCAGCGCACAGTACCGCCGCCGGGTAGAAGTGACCGGTCTGGTGAATGCCACGGTGCGGTTCTTCGGAGAAGCGTATTGTAAGAACAATCTGCAGGTACTGCGCAATTCCCACAGGGACAACTATTTTATCGGGGATCCCTTTACGGGGGAATATATAACTGACGGAAACCTGACCTGGTACGAGGTGAAAAACGTCACAGGACGGATGACCTTCTCCATGCCTTTCCCCGAAGATAAACTGCCGCCACAGGAAATTCCGCCGGAAGAATACTGATATCAGCGGTTTGACAAACGGATAATATAAAAAGAAATCGGATCTCCCGAAAAGCAGGGATGTATCCGATTTCTTCTGTTTTACTATGTTCAGACAAACAGTACTTCTATATCCAGCACGCCGTCCGGGGCAGCTGTGAAATCCGCATAGACCGACTGACCGGTCATGGTGAGACTGTAGGGGATTTCCGTACCGTTTACAAGAATGGTATGTACTGCACGGTTTTCGGGGATGTACAGGTGGCATTCTGCTTCCCGGGCGGGGGAGAGCAGACGATAACGCATGCCTTCTTCTTTCCGGATCCAGCGCAGGTCCACAGTCACATCCGTTTTTTCATACCCGGTGATATACCGCAGTTCGGTGTAGTGGGTCACGGGGAAACGGGGGGAGAAACAGATCTTTTTGTATCCGGTATCCAGATCTTCAATGCCGACCAGTCCTTCGTCCACAGCTGACAGCAAAGCCGCCGCACCCCATCCGCTGGGACCGCCTCCCTGGGGTTCTTCCGTGAGCGGATCGTACAGGAAGTAGATGCTTCCGTCCCGTTCCAGCAGATCCATAAACCGCCTGATGATGCTCCATCCGTAGACTTCATAACCACAGCGGAAGGCACCCTTGGCCAGCTCCCCTGCCGTAAAGGGGGAAATGGCTCCGTTGACATATTTACCGGGTTTGTATCCGTTGAATTCCGGATAGGGCGGATCAATGGAGAACCATTCGGCAAAGGCTTCGGTGGTCTGCCTGCGGGCTATGTATTCTTCCACAACAGAACGGCTTTCCGCTTCCGTAAGAATCCCGCGGTTCAGGGCGTATGCATTGGAGAGGGAAAGTCTTTTATCTTCCAGTTCGTCCGCTCCGTTGTGGTTCAGGTGGAGCATATGGATGAAATGCTTTCCGTTCCAGAGATAACGCATGATGTTTTCCCGCAGTCTGCCGGCACGGTCTTCCCAGACGAGCGCTTTGTATTCGTACCCCAACAGACGGTTGATCCATGCCAGCTGGCACATAGCCTGATAAACGCCGGTGTTGTCGCCATGGTGAATGGACATAGGCGTGTCCGGCTCAATTTTTCGGTTGTTTCCCGGTTTTCCATAAGCGAAATCCCAGGTGTCAATGGTAAACGCCCGTTTGCACAGACCATAATCCGGTTCCCAGCGATCGGGATGGGATGTCATGTAGTCGATCCCCTTTTCCAGCTTAGGCAGAATACTTTCCAGCCAGAGCCGGTCTCCTGTGACCCGGTAGACCTGCAGAGCACCTTCCACCACCAGATATTCTATGTCCGCTTCGATCTCCAGCCGTACCAGTGCCAGATTGTCTTCATTGTACAGAACCCGGCTTTCGGGATGGACAAACTGCCAGTGCCCGTCGTCCATCTGCTTGATCAGTTCAAAAAACTGCCCGTCCTCCCTCTGCGTGGAGATAATGAAATCCAGAAAGGAGCGGATATCGTGTTCCCAGTGCTTGAATGCCTTCATCTGGTGTACATGATCTCGGATCCAGTTCAGACTGCAGCCCA
>JAFZET010000210.1 GCA_017560565.1 Clostridia bacterium
AAACGCCGGAGGTTATTGAAAAGCTGCCGAAGGAAGTGGCGGTCATGAATGTCAGCGAACAGGCTGTGGAGAAGAACATAGGCGGAACGATAACCAGTGTGATCGACTACTCCCTGTCCGTAGAGGGTCCCGGAGAATACTCTCTTTCTACCTGGACAAAAGCCCACAGAGAAGGGCACAAGGGATACGCCAAAATGCAGCTGAACAATACCTGGGAACTGGCAGCGGTACCCTGTATACCCGCCTTTGAAAAGGTATATCGTCACCTGCGCCGCCTCAGTGAAGCCGGAGAAGCCGCACCGGACGGTCTGATGCTGTCCTGGACCCTGGGCGGGTATCCTTCTCCCACCATTGGTCTGGTGTCCCGCTTCTTCGATAAAGCAAAACCTCTCCCGGAACTGGATGACATATACAGAGAAATGTTCCCTGAAGCGGACATTCCCGCCATTGCCGAAGCTGTTCACCGGTTCAGTGAAGCCTTTGATGCCTATCCTTTCGACATCGGATGCGCTTACCATGGTCCCCAGTTCCATGCTCCTGCCAACTGGCTCTTTGAAACTCCTTCCGGCTTCCGTTCCACGATGACCGGTTTCCCGTATGACGACCTGATCGCATGGCGGAATATCTTCCCGGAAGAAACATACATACACCAGCTGAAGCTTCTGTCCGACGGCTGGCATGAGGGGCTGGAGATTCTGCGTCCCGTATGCACCGGAACCGAAAATCCCACACTTCGTGAACTTTGGGACTGCGCAGAAGTCTGTGACGCCCACTTCCGTTCCATGTATCTGCAGTGTCTGTTTGTGTGTCTCAGAGACGGGAAAAACATTCCGGACAGCCTGACTTTTGCGGATATTTTCGCTGAAGAAGAATCCATCAGTCTCCGTGTAGCCGCTGTGCAGGCGCATAACCCCATGATCGGTTATGAATCCACCAACCATTATGTGTACTGGAAGAACAACCTGCTGGAAAAGGTGATCAACTGCCGGTATCTGGCAGAGAAAATGGGAAAATCAGAATGAGTTTCACCATACTACCGTATCAGGCGAAGGAGCACGAAAATCTTGTAAACAGCTGGCTGGATGAGGAGGCACGCAGGCAAACCGGAATAGAAAACTGGCAGGAAGATGTCGGATACTGGCAGAACCATTCTCCGGAAACTTTTTCTGCTATCATTGTCAGGAATCCCGAACCGGTCGCCGCAGTATATTATTTCAATGAACACGATAATCTGCACATAGGCGAGATTCTTGTGGATCCGGCAAGGCGTGGGCAGGGAATCGGTACCGCTGTGCTGAAATATCTTCTGTACACCCATATCCGGTGCAGGAAAGCAACAGCTGTTATCTTCCAGGACGCCGCAGCTTCCCGGAAAGCTTTCCGAAACGCCGGATTTGTGCATACATCCACCCACCCGGACGGCGATGCGGAGTATTATACATATCACCGTCTGACTGTAACCACAGCCGGAGAAGGTGGGTTGGAACCATGGATGTACGGGGAGACAATGCCGTACAGATTTGTTGTGATCTTTGCCCGGTATCAGGGAAAATGGCTGTATGCCAGGCATAAAAAGCGCCGCACATGGGAAACCGCCGGCGGTCATATCGAACTGGGAGAAACGCCGGAAGAAGCCGCCCGCAGAGAACTCTGGGAAGAAACCGGCGCTGTCGATTTCGATATCCGGTATGCCTTTGACTATCACGTAGACAACAGTACCGCAAAGCCGGGAGACCATGCGGCGGGACAGGTGTTTCTGGCGGATATCAGAACCCTCGGCAGTATTCCCGAATCGGAAATGGCGGAAGTCTCACTGTGGGAGAAGTATCCGCCGGCGGAAAATCTGACCTATCCTGCTATCCTGCCTGTACTGTTCAGAAGTATCGAAAACCTGTAAGCAAAAGACCAGCCGCAAGGGAAATGGATCCCGTAACGGCTGGTTTTGTGTTATGTTTGTTCTTACTGCAGTGATTCGTATGCTTCCAGAATGGTATCCAGCTTGGACTGGGTAACATCCGTAATACCGGCCAGTGTTGAGGCGGCGTTGGAAGTGGACTTCTGGTTGATATCCGAGCGGAATACCAGAATCAGATTGTTCAGGCTGGCAGAGTACACATACCCGAAATCAAACCGGATCCCGTTGTAGATCAGGTCGATCATGTCGGCAACGTTTTCATCTCTGGCGAGCTTTTCCTTCACAGTTGTCTGATAGTAGGACATAGTACAGCTGCGGTAGGATTCAGCACAGAGCGCTTCCAGAACAGCGGCAGACATCTCCGGATTGGAGGCTGACAGCGGAATCGTGAATACAGAGAATCCATTGTGGGTAAAGCCACTGTAGGTGGACTGGCTTTCGTCCAGCTTGGGGCAGGGAAGAATGGCGTAATCGCTTTCCATATCCCGCATACTTTCGCTGAGGCTGAGACGATAGATGCACAGCATTGCGGTATCGTTCACCAGTTTGCCGGTCAGTGTGGTGTAATCTTCTTTCCAGCAGTAGTTGTTTTCAAACAGGAGCTTCTTGGTCTTCTCGGTGTAGGTGTAAGTACGTTCATCCTGGAACGCCAGCTTCGGCACATCAGAGTCCTTGGTGGTGATCAGATTCACCTGTGTAGAGCCAAGAAGTGCATCACTGATCAGCCCTACGGCATCCCGAACCACACCATATACATCGTCGTAGTCCGCCTTGGAATCGCCGTTTACGTCATGGTACATATCCGCCAGACGCATGAATTCGTCCATAGTCCAGTCACCGGAACGGACGGTGTCAAAAATATTGTAATCGCCGTAATAGTCATTCAGCAGCTTCATATTGCAGAAGGTAACATAAGAGCCGCGCAGCATGGTCTGGCTCAGATCCCCTACGGCAGTATACAGCTTGTTGTTCAGAGAAATGTGGTCGATGAAGGACTGATTCCACCAGGGCATCTCGAAGTCCAGATACGGCTGATTGTTCAGGTTATAGAAATGATTGGTCAGAATCAGGGGCGTGGTCTGGCTCATGTGGTTTCCGGCAAAGTCATAGGTGGGGTCGCCTGCCACAACAGCTGCTTGAATCAGTGCGTTTACTTCTGTCCCCGCGTGTACTTCATCATTGGTGGTGACATAATCAAATTTTACGTTCAGTCGGTCTTCCACCAGAATATTACGGTTGAAAATGGAAGAGTCCACAGCGTCGCCTGTGTCATCTGCATTGATTTCCACCTGTACGTCACGGTCGGCACCTCTGTGCAGAATGGTCACGGTTTCCCCTCCAAAGTCCAGATCGGAGGGAAGACTGTCGGGCATATTTTCCCGGGTAATCTCCGCCTGTTCTTCAGTTTCTGCGGCGGCGGTATCGTTTTGTGTCTCTGCTTCTTCACTGGTTCCGCCGGCACAGCCGCTCAGCATCAGCATAGCCAGAAGTCCGGCAAAAATTCTTTGCGTTTTCATATACTAAAACCTCATTTCCGTTTTTTTTCATTATAACACACCGTTTTATAATTTGCAATATTTATCGGTAAAAACCACACAAAAAAGGACCTCCGGTGGGAGATCCTTTTTCAATGCAGATTGTTCTGTCAGAATTACAGACCCTTCTTGCTTCTTTCGATGTGTTCCAGCTCGGTTTCGTTATAAGTGGTAACATGACCCGGGATGGGCATCAGCTTTTCGCTGATTACATCGATGATACCGTCAGCCTGCGGGAAGAAGTACTTTTCCAGTTCGAATGCGGGAGTGATCCAGTTT
>JAFZET010000211.1 GCA_017560565.1 Clostridia bacterium
TACCAGTTCAAATACGCCGCACCAATCACTTCGCTTCCATCCGGAGAGCGCCACAGAACCTCGGAGACGGCTTTGCCATAGTTTTCTTCCCCGGTATCCAGTCTGTCGCCCTTTCTGGGAGAAACACCGCGACCGAATGCCACACAATCAATACCGAATCCGCGCAGAATCTGAGGTGCCTGACCGATGTTGCCGAAAGCATCCGGGAAAAACCCGATATCGGAAACCTGACCGTACTTTGCGGAAATCTGTTTGCCAAGAAGCATATTCCGGACATTGGATTCACCGTCAATCAGGTATTCATCCTGCAGAATATACCAGGGACCGACAACAAGTCTGCCCTCTGCGATATATTTTTCAATCTTTTCGCGCATCTGGGGACGGACTTCCAGATAGTCTTCGATAACGATAACCTGTCCGTCCAGGTGAAAGCTTTTGAATGCGGGATCGGTATCCAGAGCATTCAGAAGCCGATCAAAAAACTCTACCAGCTTAAATCTATGGGCTTCGAAAGGCATATACCATTCTCTGTCCCAGTGGGTATGAGAGATAAAATGAAGCGTTTTCTTTTCTTCCTGCATAAAGAAGTCCTCCTGTAAAATTTACAGACAGCAGAACAGGTACTCAGTCCGGTTCCCGCTCAAAATAATATTTGCGATTATGCGAGCTTATACTTTGCAGAACCCCCAGACACATATACATAGACAACATAGAGGAACCGCCATACGAGAAAAACGGCAGTGTTATCCCGACAACAGGCATGATGGCAAGACACATCCCTATGTTTTCAAGTGTCTGGGCGATCAGCATTCCAACCATTCCCATGCAGATATATGATGCATAGTTTTTACGGCAGTTTTTAGCCAGCAGAATGATCCGCCAGATCAGAACGGTTATCAATATAATGTATGTAAAGGTACCAATGAACCCAAATTTTTCAGCAAGCACAGAATACAGACAGTCCGACTGTGCAGCAGGGAGGCTGAAGTACCGTGATCCACCGGAGAAACCGGCTCCACGGAAGCCGCCCGAAACAATACATTCCCGGCTGATGATAGACTGATATCCTTTATCACTGGGATCCAGGTCAGGGTTGAATCCAACAAGAATCCGCTGTCTCTGGTATTCCTCCATATATTCCCACAAAAACGGGAACACAATGACCGCCAAGCCAACAGCACCTGCTATATACCACAAAGAAATACCGGAGCAGAAAACCATAACCGCCATGATGGCAAGATAAACAAGAGCCATGCCATCGTCACCGGTCACGACCACCAGACCGGCAATCAGACCGCCATGTATCAGGATCTGCAGCACGCTGAGGGGATGGTTAATCTTATGCTTCAGCCTGTCCAGATGGCGTGAAAAGTTGATGATAAAAGTGATCTTAACAAATTCAGTCGGCTGGATGTTCAGGTTGATGATCGGAATGGAAATCCAGTTTTCGTTCCCCATGGTACCTTCGCCGAACAGAATTACAATAATCAGCAGAAATACAGAAGCACCGAAAAACACATATTCCAGCCGCTCAATCAGCATATCATAATCGATCATGGAAATGATCCCGACACAGATCAGCCCCATTGCCAGCGCAAAAAACTGATTTCTGGCATAGGCTAAGCCTGCTGAATACGCATCCGCAGAAGCTGCCAGTGTAATGACACTGAGCAGGCTTAGCGCAACGGCACAAAACAGCATAACAACATCCAGCTGCTGCACCTTCTCACGCAAGGTGACGGAAAATTCCCTCATAACTGTACACCTCTTTGTGAAACAACTTTCTGCCTGTCAGGGGAAAGATACCGGACAGGCAGAAAACAGAATGAATTCGCAGCATCAATATGCAATCGCCCAGTAAACCATGTGCTTGGCAGGCTTACCGCAGCATACACAGACATCGGAGAGATGTTCTTCATCCAGCGGAATGCAGCGGGAACCTACACCGGTCAGTTCCTTGACCTTATCTTCACATTCTTCATCACCGCACCACATAGCCTTAATGAAGCATTCACCGTGTGCTGCCAGGGCTTCCTTGATTTCATCGATGGTTGTGCAGGAGAAGGTACGGTTTTCACGGTTTGCCAGTGCCTTGGCGTACATACCGTCCCGGACAGCCTGCAGCTTGGCAGCGATGATCTCTTCGATGTTTTCCAGCGGAACGATTTCCTTTTCCATGTCATGACGGGTTACAACTACACACTGACCGGCTTCGATGTCACGGGGACCGAGTTCAATACGTACGGGAACACCCTTCATTTCGTATTCGGCAAACTTCCATCCGGGGCTGTTGTCGCTGTCGTCCAGCTTGACACGGAACTTATCTGCCAGTCTGTCATAAATAGCTCTGTTGGCTTCCAGAACGCCATCCTTATGCTGGGCAATAGGAACGATCACAACCTGAATGGGGGCAACAGCCGGAGGCAAAACCAGACCATTGTTGTCACCGTGGGTCATGATGATACCGCCGATCATACGAGTAGTAGATCCCCATGAAGTCTGATGCGGATACTGGAGTTTGTTTTCCTTATCGGTAAACTGGATATCAAACGCTTTTGCAAAGCCGTCACCGAAATAGTGGGATGTGGCTGCCTGCAGTGCCTTGCCATCGTGCATCATGGCTTCGATGCAGTAAGTATCTTCTGCCCCGGCAAATTTATCGGAAGGTGTTTTTACGCCCTTGACAACCGGAATAGCCAGATCGTTTACATGGAAATCCGTATATACATTCAGCATCCGGATGGTTTCTTCTCTTGCTTCTTCCGCAGAGGCGTGCATGGTGTGTCCTTCCTGCCACAGGAATTCACGGCTTCTCAGGAAA
>JAFZET010000212.1 GCA_017560565.1 Clostridia bacterium
ACAGAACAGGAGGACGCTATGATTTTATCGGATCACATCGCCCGGCTGATCGAGGAAATGCTGGAGGAAGGAAACGGACAGGCGGAAGTACGCCGGAATGACCTGGCTGCCAGGATCGGCTGCGTACCCAGTCAGATCAATTATGTTATCACCTCCCGGTTCACGCCGGAGAGAGGGTATGTCACCGAAAGCAGACGGGGCGGCGGCGGGTACATCCGGATCGTCCGGGTGCCCATGACCAAAAACAGCTACCTGATGCATTTCTTCCATGCCATCGGGGAAACACTGGAAGAAGCCGAGGCAAAGGCTTACCTGAAAAACCTGGCGGATGCGGGCATCATTACGGCAAGGGAAGCGAATCTTGCGGCGGTGTCCCTATCCCAGAAAGCACTGGACAAAGTACCGCCCGAGATCCGACCGGCTGTCCGTGCAGATATCCTGCGCCATATACTGATGATGCTGATGCTGTAAATACAAAGAGAATTTCTGAAAATGAACATATAATCAGGAGGAAAATACTATGCTGTGCGAAAGATGCAGTAAGAATGAAGCGACATTTTATTACAGAGAAAACGTGAACGGAACGGAAAAATCCTATCGCCTGTGTCCGTCCTGTGCGGCGGAAATGCAGAAGTCCGGTGAGATCCGTACCGGCGGTTTCGGGGACGATCCGCTGTCGAAAATGATGAAGCTCTTCTCCGGAGACGATTTCTTCAGCGGTGAGGATCTGTTCGGAAAGCTGATCGGTTCTCCTCAGAAAAGCCAGCCGGAGGTGAAAAAGACCTGTCCTCTTTGCGGCGGCAGTTTCAGAGATATGGTCAGAAGCGGCAAAGCAGGATGTCCGACCTGCTACGAGACCTTTGCGGCGGAGCTTGCTCCCTCCATCCATCGGATCCACGGCAGAGCGAATCACACCGGTCAGGTGCCCGCCAGATTCCGTGCGGAAAGCGAAAAGAAACAGAAGATCGCTGCACTGGAAACCGAACTGAAGGAAGCCATCCGGCTGGAAAACTACGAACATGCCGCCGAGATCCGGGACAGCCTCCGGGATCTGCGGAATGCGTAAGGAGGGGGCGAGTATATGACAAACTGGTATGAAATTCCCGGCAATGAAAATGATGTTGTGGTCAGCTCCCGGGTCAGACTGGCAAGAAACCTGTCAGACTATCCTTTTGAACCGAAACTCACCCCGGAACAGGGAAAAGCAATCTGTGAAAAAGCCGCTTCCGTGTTCGGGGAGGGCTGGACATATACCGATTTCTCCGCTCTGTCTCCTGTGGAAAGACGGGTTTTTGGGGAAAAGCATCTTGTAAGTCCGGAATTTGCGGAAAAGAAGACACCCTGTGCTCTGCTTTCCAAAGGCAGTTTCCACATCATGGTGCTGGAGGTAGACCACCTGCGGATCCAGTCCATTTATCCCGGACTGGCACTGGAGGAAGCCTGGCGTGATGCCGCTGCTGCCGATGGTCTGCTGGATGAAAAGACCGATGTGGCCTGGTCGGAAACCTACGGCTATCTGACCCATTGTCCCACCAATCTGGGTACCGGAATGCGGGCGTCCGTGATGCTGTTTCTGCCTGCCTATACTGCAGCCCACGGAATCCAGTCGCTGGTCGGTCAGCTTTCCAAGATCGGTCTGACCATCCGGGGGATGTACGGCGAGGGATCTGCGGCAGACGGATGCCTGTACCAGATCTCCAATCAGGTAACACTGGGGATCACGGAAGAAGAAACCATCCGGAAGCTGGAAACGGTGGTCGGACAGATTGTGAAGACGGAACGGGAACTCCGGGAGAAGCAGGACAAAGAAGCCCTGGCAGACCGTGCGAGCCGTACCCTCGGCATTCTGCTCTATGCCAGACGGATGGACAGCGCAGAGCTTCTGCGGATGTATGCCACACTCCGGCTGGGGGCTTCCATGAAACTGCTGGAGGGGATTACACCGGTGACGGCGGATCGTCTGCTGGTGGAAAGCATGCCTGCCGTTCTGACCCTTTCGGAAGGGCTGGGCGGAGACGAGACGGAAAGAGACCGTGCAAGAGCCGGAAAGATCCGCAGCCTGCTTGCACCTGCAGCGGAATAATCATAAACTTTACCATATAATGCTATAAGAACAGGGGATACGGGATAACGGTATGGGACGGGAACGCATAACTCCCCGGATAAAGAACGTATACTGTAAGAACATAGAACGGAAAAACATAAGGAGAATGATTGTATGAGAATCGGGTTTACACAGAAAGCGCAGAATGCGCTGAATCAGGCACTGCAGTTTGCTTCTGAAATGGGTCATACCTGCGTGGGCAGCGAACATCTGCTGCTGGGGCTTCTGGCGGAGCAGGACGGGGTAGCCAGACGGGTGCTGGAAGAACGGGGGATCACTTTTGCCGGAACCCGGGAACAGCTGATCCAGCATGTGGGTACCGGCAGTCCCACCAGGCTGACCGCCGCCGACATCACGCCCCGTACCAAAAAGATCATAGAATCCTCTGCGAGAGAGGCTATGGGGATGGGGCATGGGTACATCGGTACGGAACATCTGCTGTGTGCCATCTGCGGGGAAACGGACTGTTTTGCCGTGAAGCTGATGGCTGCCCAGAATGCATCGGCGGCAGATATCCGAAGAGATGTTGTGTCTTCCTTAAAGCTGAACGGCGACAATGAGAAAGCATCGGCGGGCGGTGGCGGGCAGAAGGAACTGAAAGACGCTCCCACCCTGTCTTCCTACGGTCGTGATCTGTGTCAGATGGCCAGAGAGGGAAAAATCGACCCCATCATCGGCAGAGATACGGAAACGGAACGGGTCATCCAGATCCTGTCCCGCCGGACGAAAAACAATCCCTGCCTGATCGGGGAACCCGGCGTGGGGAAAACCGCCGTTGTGGAAGGACTGGCACAGCGGATCACCGACGGCACGGTACCGGATACCCTGCGGGACAAGACTATTGTGACACTGGATATCTCCGCCATGATTGCCGGTGCCAAATACCGGGGTGAATTTGAAGAACGGATGAAAAATGTCATGGACGAAGTACGGAAGAACCCGGACATTGTTCTGTTTATAGATGAGATCCACACCATCATCGGTGCCGGCGGTGCGGAAGGGGCGGTGGATGCTGCCAACATCATTAAGCCTGCCCTGGCCAGAGGAGAAATGCAGGTGATCGGTGCCACCACCATTGATGAGTACAGACGCCATATCGAAAAGGATGCGGCACTGGAACGGCGTTTCCAGTCGGTGATGGTGGGTGAACCCTCCCCGGAAGAAGCGGAACAGATCCTTACCGGTCTGCGGGACAAATACGAAGCCCATCACAAGCTGAAGATCAGTGACGAAGCCATAGCCGCCGCCGTGAAGCTGTCCGTGCGGTACATCAGCGACCGGTTTCTGCCGGATAAAGCCATCGACCTGATCGATGAAGCAGCCAGCAAAAAGCGGATCACCCATCTCACGCCTACAGCGGATGTCAGAGAAGCGGAGGCTGCCCTGAAATCCGTAACGGCAGAAAAGGAAGAAGCCATTCTGGCGGAAGATTACGAAAAAGCTGCCAGCCTCCGGGATGAAGAAAAAAAGCTGACGGAAGCACTGGAGGAAAAGAAAAAAGCCGGAACCCCTGTGTCCAGTGAAGGACTGGTGGTCACGGATGAAGACATTGCCGATATTGTCACCAGCTGGACGAGGATCCCCGTGAAAAAGCTGGCGGAGGAAGAAGGTACAAAACTGCTGAAGCTGGATACGATCCTGAAAGAGCGGATCATCGGGCAGGATGAAGCGGTGGAAGCGGTTGCCAGAGCTATCCGCAGAGGACGCATGGGGCTGAAAGATCCCCGCAGACCTATCGGTTCCTTCATTTTCCTGGGACCTACCGGGGTGGGGAAGACGGAA
>JAFZET010000213.1 GCA_017560565.1 Clostridia bacterium
CATCGGCAAGCAGATCTGCCAGAGCCATGCCATAACGCTGCCTATCACTGCCGTGAAGATCCATGCCGTAGGAAGCGGTTTCGATCCCGGTCAGGATCACTTCGGGAGACCCTGCCGCCGCCAGTGCCGTAGCTTCCGCCAGAATTTCCTCTCTGTTCCGGGAACGCACCTTTCCTCTGGCTGCCGGAATGATGCAGTAGGCGCACCGGTTCTCGCAGCCGTCCTCGATCTTGATAAAGGAACGGAACCGCTTCGGAATATGCCGCTTCATGGGATCATACGCCGCCGCCATGATATCCGTGACTCCCATCTTCTCTACGGAACACCCCTCTGCCAGTGCCTGTACAATGGCGGGGATCCGGGACTTTTCCCCGTTCCCGCAGACATACGCCACACCCGGTATCTGTGCCGCTTCACCTCCCGCCACCTGTCCGTAGCAGCCGGTAACGATCACAGCCGACTCACCCGCCGCACGACGGATCATCTGCCGGGATTTCCGGTCGCTTTCCCCGGTCACCGTACAGGTATTGACAATGGTGATATCCGCTTTTTCACCCGGTGATACCAGAGAAAAACCCATTTCGGTCAGCGTTTCTCCCAGCGCATCGGATTCATACTGATTCACCCGGCAGCCGAGGGTGATGATGCATACAGTTCTTGGTGACATGGCACATTCCTTTTCAGTCTGGATTGATCTTTTCATCGTCTTTCATTATATCAGATTCCGCCTCCGGAAACAAGTCCTTCTTTTCCCAGGCGGGAGTTCTCCGGTAGTCTGTGGGAGAGATCCCGGTATACTTCCGGAACGCCGCCGAAAAGTGCTGGGCTGAGGAATACTGCAGCAGCTCGGCAATCTCGCCCACCGTCATCACCGTTCCCGTGAGCATCCGGCACGCCGATTCCATCCGCTTCTGCAGTACATACTGAATGGGCGTGATCCCGATCTCTTCCCGGAACAGCCGGATCAGATGCATCTTGGCATACCCGAACCGAACAGCCATACCGTCCAGCCGAAGATCTTCATACAGATGGCTGTCAATATATGCCTGCATCTGCCGTGCCGTACTTTTCCCGCTCCGGTCTGCCGGGAACAGCACAGATGCCATGGTGCGCACCAGTATGGAGGACAGCAGAGCCGCCGCCTGCGCACAGAGTGCCCCGTCCGTTTCTCCGGTTTCCAGCAGATCCAGAAGCGCGATGCATTCCGGCAGGGCAGGAGACGAAGCGGCATACACTTCCGGGATCCGGTACAGGGAAAACAGCGTGGAAAGAAGATCCCCCTCCGCCAGAAACCACACCCGATCCACCGGCTTTTCTCTGTCCGCCCAGATCGTAGCCTCGCATCCCTGCCGGACAAACAGCATCTGCCCCCCCGTCACCTGCAGGATCCGACCATCCGCTTCTCTGCGTACATATCCCGTCCCCTCCAGCATATATTCCAAACGGAACCCGTCTGCTTCCCCGTGACGCACCCGCTGCATGGAAGCACTCTGCGTACGCCCGGCTGTCCGGATGGTGAACAGTTCCCCGCCAACCAGCGGTTTTTCCGTATAACGGATCTGCCCTTTCTCCATTTTTCTTCTCCTTCATACCCATATCGCCGGAAAACGGCAGGCCAACCCCTTCCGTTTATCCGGAAACAGTATACGTGTTTTTTTGGAAAAAATCAAGAGTTTTTTATTTTTTCTACCGAAACCACTTGACAGTCACATGAACGTGTGATATACTATGGGTACAGTCACTGATACACAGTGTTACCATAGGAAAACATGGAGGTGCCGTATGGAAACAGGTACTAAAACACGTACCACCATCAGCAGCCGCTACATTCCGGGGACCGTGGTGGACCGTTCCAAAATGAACGGAGCCGCCGGTGAATCCTTCCTCGATAAAGTATTCTACATTACCGGGGGCATCATGCTGACCCAGGTCAGAGAGATCACCGGCATTGACGGAACCACCCTGCAGAACTGGCTCAAACGCGGCTGGGTGGCAAGCCCGAAAGGCAAATATTATACAAAGGAACATCTGGCAAGGATCCTGCTCATCGCCATGATGCGCGATACCATGCAGCTGGCCAGAATCTCCCAGGTACTGTCCTACATCAACGGACGGGTGGGCGATGAAACCGATGATATTATCCCCGAAAGCGTGCTGTACGACTATGTATGCCGGGTAGTGGATGTCCTGGCTGACGGAGATTCCGCCGGTCTGAACCAGCTGGAAGAAGTGGTGGAAGCGGTAGTGGAAAGCTACGAGGAACGGGTAGCCGGTGCCAAAAAACGGCTGTCCCGGGGTATTGCCGTCATTGTAACCGCATATTATTCCACACTGGTAAAAAACCATGCAGAAAACATGATCGACCAGTACATCGGTACCATGAAAACCAGAAAATAATCAAGGAAAGCGAACAGACAATCAATATGGACACATGAAGGCGTCCTCCCGGCAGAGGTGTATCTGTCCCTTACAAAGCGGTGCGTGCCCCTCCCCGGAAGCCCTGACAACAACAATCTTCCACAGAAAGGATGAACTATAATGATCGCATGGTGGAACGGTATGGATTTGGCCGGACGGATATTTGCCATGGTTGCAATCCCGTCCACACTGGTGCTGGTGGTGCAGACCATTCTGCTCTTCTTCAGCATCGGTGACGACATTGAAGGAGATATAGACCTTCCCGCAGACGACGGTTTTGTGCTCTTCTCCCTCCGGGGAATCATGGGCATGGCGGCCGTGGGCGGCTGGAGCGGTCTTGTGCTGTACCAGACCGGACTTCCTCTGGGGCTGGCTGTGATCCTGTCCGTCATTTTCGGATTTCTGGCACTGGTGGGCATTGCCTGGCTGATGAAAATCTCCCTGAAGCTGCAGTCCAGCGGAAACCTGGATCTGGGCTACGCTATCGGCAAGGTGGGTACCGTCTACATCCCCATCCCCGCCGAAATGAAGGGCATGGGCAAGATCAACATCACCCTGCAGGAACGGCTGGTGGAAGTCAACGCCATGACCCCCGCAGACCGGAAGCTCTCCACCGGTGAGTCCGTCCGTGTAATCTCCACCGACGAGACCGGCATTCTGGTTGTGGAACCCTTTGATAAATAAATATACAAAAAAACAACATAAACTATCATCCAAAAGGAGGTTAATCCCATGAAAATTTTCGCATCCGCCATGCCCTACGGTGCAAGCTTTTCCGCACTGGTGCTGGTCTGTGTGATCGTGCTGCTGGTTCTGACCACCATGATCGTGATCTTCTCCCGGTACCGCAAGTGTCCTTCCGACAAGGTGCTGGTCATCTACGGTAAGGTAGGCTCCGGATCCGACGGTTCCTCCCGCTCCTCCAAGTGTATCCACGGCGGCGCCGCCTTCATCTGGCCCGTGATCCAGGCCTACGAATACATGGATCTGACCCCCATCTCCATCTCCGTGGACCTGCGCAACGCTCTGTCCAAGCAGCACATCCGTGTGGACGTTCCTTCCCGTTTCACTGTAGGTATCTCCACCGAGAACGGTGTGATGCAGAACGCCGCAGAACGTCTGCTGGGCATGAGAACCGATGACATCAAGCAGGTAGCGGAAGATATCATCTTCGGTCAGATGCGTCTGATCATCGCCACCATGGACATCGAAGAAATCAATGCCGACCGTGACAAGTTCCTGGAAGCCGTTTCCTCCAACGTGGAGACCGAACTGAAGAAGATCGGTCTGCGGCTCATCAACGTAAACGTAACCGACATCACCGACGAATCCGGCTACATCGAAGCCCTGGGTCAGGAAGCCGCCGCACAGGCCATCAACGCCGCCAAGGTATCCGTTGCCGAAGCAGAAAGAAGCGGTGCCATCGGTTCCGCCGAAGCTGAAAGAGAAAAGAGAATCCGCGTATCCCAGTCCAACTCCGCCGCCGTGGCCGGTGAAAACGAAGCCAAGGTTCAGATCGCCGAATCCGAATCTCTGCGCCGTGAAAGAGAAGCCGAAGCCATGAAGCGTGCCATCGCCGCCGAAAATATCCAGACCGCAAAGGCCCAGGAAGAATCCTATGGCGCA
>JAFZET010000214.1 GCA_017560565.1 Clostridia bacterium
ATATCAGATAATAGTAAATTATTATCTCTGAATTCGAATAAATTCAGAAAAAACTTGATTTTCTGTTTACTTTTTTAAGAATTACGCCTCTTTACATAATGAACGCGTTCAAATAACACATCATACAAGGAGTAATATATTATGGCTATTTACCTTAACAAAAACTACTGGCTGAAATCTCATGCCGGTACTGGAAAAAATCTGAACATTTATGGTAACGAACAGGTTTCTGCCTCCAGAAATGTTTGCCTGTGGACGCAGGATCGATCCGCTTATGCCCAGCAGTGGGTTGTAAATTCGTTTTCCGGTATTTACAAAATCATTACTGCCCTCAATGACAGTTATGCTCTTGGTCGTGACACCACTGATAATAACTGTGAAATGATGTTGGAATCCAACAACGACAGTAAGACTTCCGTTGCATTTGTATCTGTCGATGCCGATAAGAATGTTTATAAAATCAAACTTAACATTTCCGGCACAACACTCTATCTTACCGCTGCCAGCAACACCGATAATGCAAATGTTTATTGGGCTGCCAATACCGGTACAAACGCTCAGCATTGGAAGTTTGTTGAAGTAACAGAAATCGAAACCAGTGATGAATATGGGTATCCTACCGATTCTCGAACTATGTCAAGAGGATATTCTTCTTCTCATCCTGCTATTGATGTTACAGGAACCACCGGTGTAACTCCTATCTATGCCTTCGCAGATGGAATCATTTCCTGGAAACAGACTTATAATGAAAACTGGCATCCTGATGATGATGATGAAACCCATAATGGATCTATGCAGATTTCTATGGGAAATGCTGTAGCAATCAATCACTATAACCCTGACCCCTCACTTGTGTCTGGTGAATATGCTAGAACCATTTATATGCATATGTCTGCCCCTTGTTCCCTGAGTGAAGGAAGCACAGTTAATAAAGGGGACATCATCGGATATATCGGTAATACAGGCCGCTCTACTGGTCCGCATCTGCACTTCTGTTTAAGTGTTGGCGATTTAGCCCTCATGGAACCTGGTGAAACAGGTTGGATACAAATTTCTAATCTGCCCAACAAGGATGCTGTTGAAACATATCTCCCTGATTATCATCTGTAATATCATATACCAAACAGAGTGTCCATCAATCCGGACACTCTGTAACTTTTATCAGCTGCGGATATACCAATCCATCGAAGACTTTCTTCTCAAATAAATACCGCATCCGTTTTTGTACAGGCTGAACAGACGAATCCACCAGATATCCTGTATTCTGAATTGTCATTTCAAAGCTCAGGAATTTTTCATTTTCCTGTACTACCATATCATCACGTAAATAATAATATCCATCTCCTTGCCAATAGTCTGTTGCCGTGCTGAATGTATACACCTCAGAGACAGTATTAAACGTATCGAATTTCCCGGAAAATGTATTGTGATATTTTGTAAGGTCAACACTTTCTCCAAACAAATGCCCGGCCAACACATCCAGTTCTGCTTTGGATATGGTCATAATATAATCCTCGCTGACAGAAAAAGACACAAATGCCGGTTCTCCTTCTTCCCAACAGGCACATAAAGCAGCGCATAGATACAGAATATTCTGTGACTCCAGTGGATCGCCGATTTCATATGGTGTATTGAAATAGTCAATCAGTAAATTCATGTACTTGTAAATATCTTTGAAGTTCTGCACAGTTTTTGCATAAGCAGGTAATCTGCGGCCCATCCCCGGTTTAATATTCTGATATAGTTCATTCCCTTCCGGAAAATCCTGTGTATTTTGTAATGTCTTCAGGATCCGCTCATACCCTTCCAACCTGAGAAAAGTTCTTTCGCCATCCGTACAGCAACGATATGTAAATCTGTACCGTCCATAAAACATTTCTTCCCACTCAAACTCCCGGGAACTTACAAGGTCACAGTCTACATACATAAAATCTTCTTCTGATGTGATCTGCATACCCTCATACCAGAACATTGTTGTATGTGTCCCTGATCCCAGATTCCGTTTGTAGGAGTCTGTTTCCGCATCGTACAGATCGTCTTCCGTTGGCAGTGTGTAGTTTTCAATTCCGAATAGTTCATATATAGCTTGTTCTGCAGCTTTCTTGGGAAACAGGAACCAGGTATCATCCTGTATCTCCATCCATTCATAATACGGATAAGCCGGTGTATATCGATACTTCGGCATCGTCACGATAAACCAGTGCAAATCCCAGTCTGTATATGGATACCCCGGCTGCTGCAGCCAGTCCATGGACATAACATGCATAACGATCTGCTCCGTCAGCAAGGCTGCCTGCTCCTCCGCCTCCTGCGGTACGATACTTTTCACCGGTTCTGTCGGCAATTCTGTTTGTTCATTTTCCTGTGGCGTCAGTTTCCATCGCCAACAGCCACTTTCCAATACATACAAAAATTCTCTCCCGCTGACTGTTACCCGATAATTTCCATCTGTTTCCCGTACAATATCCATCGGCTGATCCCGATATTCCGCAAGTCCAAAGGAAACCGGGCTGACATACAGATAACCTCTCGTGTCCTGTTTCCACCAGATCTCACCATCTGCATTTTTGCTCTGCATCAGCTCCTCTGTATCCGCTTGTGTCAAAAAGCAGGAAAACACATACTGCAGTGCGGCAGGAGTGTTGACTGACCGGTATTCGTTTCGGAAATACCGGTCATCTCCCGCCAACGGATTGTGCAGGGTGTTCTGCTGTATGATATTTTCATATTCCACAAGATCGATCATGGTCTGGAAATGTGCATAGATCTCCGACTCCGCTGGTGTGTCCGTCTGCAAAAGCGGAGTCTTTTCCATTTTCTGTTCGCCGTTATAGTCCCTCCACCGGCAATAATCTGTTTGGGTAATGGCTTCAACTTCTGTACAGACAATCCCATCCAACCAATACGATATATACCGCATGGATACAGTCTCCTCTGGTGTCAATCCGATTTTCTGCAGCAGATATCCTGTTTCCTGCCGGGTATGCTGACTGTTTCCAGTGGAAAGATCATACCGCATCTGATACCAGCCGGAACCTTCGTATATCGTAAACAGAATGGTATTTTCGGCCAGGATTTCAGCCGTACAGCCGTTATCGCTGGATAGCCGAACATCCAATGGTTCCTCACCCTGGTGCTCAACCCGTATTCTAAAGTCTCCGGACCAGTCCCCCTCCTGTTGGTATACTGTGATCGTGTCATTACCGGCAAGATATCCCTCCGGTTTCGGATCGAAAGGAATGGTTTCTATATATGATTCTGTTTCCGGTATGGTATATGTCTCGGTTGAAGTTGTTTCTTCCGTAACCAGTGAACAACCTGACATGATCAACGGGAAAACAAGGAAACTGAATAGGACACTACAGTATTTTGTATTGGAGAACGAGGTAGGTATTTTTAACATTCCGATACACTCCTTGGTTTTGCATCCTTTTATTCAACCGGTCATGGAGTTACTTAAAACACAATTCATAAAACTGTTAAACTGGGAAAACCGCCAGCCTTCCTCGGTATTTACCATTTTTACTTCATATGTCACGGGATCTATTCGGTAACCATTTTCTTCCTCATATCTGTATCCCGTATTTACTTTGATTACAATCTCTGTATATGTATCTTTCGTCTATTCATATTCCGCAGGAATAATTTCCGTTGCCGGGTCAAAGGTTCTTGTACTCGCAAAAGCATATGTCACACCATCCACTTCTGTAAACAGCGGTATATCCACCGAATATCGACTGTTCAGTTCTTCATAATACGTTTTTGTAAATACAGACAATACCATACGAATAAAGTCATCCCACATTTCATATTTTCCGTAAACCGCTGAATAGTACCCTCCATTCCCCAGTTGAACAAGCTTGGAACCAACCGATTCTACTCCCGCTTCCCACTCATAAAACCGATTTATCAGAACCGGTTCTTCTGTAAATATCGGGAAAATAGAAGCTGCCTGCCGGTACAGAATTTTTTGTTCTTCCGTCAGAAAGTCGGGCAGTGTATCTTCTTCCATATACTGGTATGGCGGATCTACATCTGCATACCGGATACCAAAGTACATCACAGTTTCCGGCTCCGGTTCAGGCTTCACTTCCAGTACGCACAGTTTTTCTTCATACTTCACAATGGCAGTACCGGCTTCGCTGATTCTCGTACAATAGGTAAACATCGGCTCACAGAACGGCTGACCATCTTCCTTTGCATAATAGTAAAGTTCCGTTTCCGTATCCTGACATACTTCGTAAGATTTATACGTCACATATGGGATTTTCGGATACTGTCCGCTTGTGTCCCCCACTTCCGTTCGCAGCACCTCTCCGTGATCATCCAGAATATCGGTCATGAACAGTTCTTCTTTGGTTTTATATACTGCTACAAAGGCACCCTCAGTACGAAAGATTTCCAGATATTTAGCTTCTGTCAGCTTTTCATATTCATGATACAAAGCATATTTCACTGTATGTGCGTCCCAAAGTCCACAGGTTGCTGCCTGTGTCAGATACGCACAACCAACCTTGGCACCAATATAATAATCCTCATAAATCATTTCACCGATTTCCGGTACAATCCTTATGTAGTCATCATTCACTTTCACACCATTGATAAATGTTCCATACCCCTCAGCCCTTTTATCCAGATTACAGATATTAGTCCCATCTGTCATTTCTAGAATCAGTGTCTGGTACCATTTATCTCTGCCATATGGATCATAAGGGAGCTTAAAATATCCGCCTTTATCAATATATCCATACATTTTGGGAATATATTGATAATCCATATTTTTATCGTATATAATAGAATCTGTTACTGCACATATCCAGTTTCCGGACGGTAATGGAATCAAATATCGCATATCCTCCAAGCTCTCCTGCTCCAGATCGTATGGCTGGATCTCCCGCAGTACAAAAGCATCGAATTCTGTTACAGGAACTTCCACCTGATCTGCTGTTCTCAGGGGAACGTTGTTCTTACTTGGAACCGGTACTGCTTTTTCGGTTTCCTGTGTTGTCCACACAGTTTCCGGCGGCGGTTCGGGAGGATCAGCTCTGCAGCCGGTAAGACAGCACACCAGGAGACAGAGTACAGTAATCGTTTTTTTCATAAACTCACC
>JAFZET010000028.1 GCA_017560565.1 Clostridia bacterium
ATCGGCGACAGCCTGAAGTTCGTAAAGGAAGAAATGATCTGCAAGATCAACTCCTACAAGGAAAAGGTATTCGCAGTAGAACCCCCGATGTTCGTTGAACTGGACATCATTTACTGTGAACCCGGCGTGCGCGGCGATACCGCTACCGGTGCAACCAAGAACGCAACCGTAGAAACCGGTGCTGTTATCCGTGTTCCTCTGTTCATCGATCAGGGCGACAAGGTAAGAATTGACACCAGAACCGGCGAATATCTGGAAAGAGCGTAAGCTGTTAACTGAAATGAAAGGGCTGTCCACCAACATTGTCGGGCAGCCTTCTTTCACAATATGAAGTGACGAAGGGAGATTTGTCATGAAAACGAAGGAATACAGTGCTTATATTAAGGGTCTGCTGGAAGGTCTGCAGCTGGATCAGACCAAGCCGGAAACCAAGGTGATCAACGCCCTGTGCGGAATCATCGAACAGATGGCAGGGGAAATTGAGGAGCTGAAGGAAGAAGTGGAAACCGCCCTGGACTATGCGGAAGAGCTTGACGAAGACCTGGGCGCACTGGAAGAACTGATCTACGACGAAGAAGACATCGACGACGAAGAAGATCCGTGCTGCGGATGCTGCGGCTGCGATGACGACGAGGATGATGAGGACGAGGACGACAGTGATTTCTACTGTGCTATGTGTCCCAGCTGCGGTGAAAAGGTGTATTTTGATGACACCATCGATCCTGAAGACATCCTTTGCCCTGCCTGCCATAAACCGCTGGTAGACGATGAAGAGGATGCGGACGAACAGAACGATCTGTAAGCAGAATAACAGAAAACGGCAGTCATGTATTGCCGTTTTTTGCATGGAAGGGAGAATTATTTCATGAACGAAAGAAAATCTGTGTTTATTTGCACCGACCTGGAAGGTATCTCCGGTGTGGATCATATCGATATGGTCATGAAGACCGAGGAAGATGGTTACAGACGGGCCTGCGAACTGCTTATGCAGGACACCAACGCAGCAGTTGCGGGAGCCTTTGATGGTGGTGCGGATGCTGTGTATGTGCTGGACGGTCACGGCGGCGGAAAGAACTTCATACCCGGTATGCTGGATCCCCGGGCAGTGCAGGTGAAAATGGACGATATGCCGAAACTCATGAAGGAATGCGGTGCCACCATGCAGATCGGGCTGCACGCCATGTCCGGTACCATGAACGCCTTTCTGGATCATACCCAATCTTCCGTGTCTGTCCACGATTATTATTTCAATGACATGAAAATCGGGGAGCTTATGCAGGACGGTGTTTATTCCGGTGCATTCGGCGTGCCCTGCGTGACCGTTTCCGGAGACAAAGCTGCCTGTGCGGAAGCGGAGCATTTCTTCCCCGGCGTGTATACAGCCTGTGTGAAGACTGCAAAGGAACGGAACATTGCCGACTGCCTGCCGCCGGAAGAAGGAGCAAGGCTGATTTATGAAGCTGCCAAAGCAGGGTTTATGCACCGTGCGGAAATCAAGCCCTACGTGCTGCCCACCCCCTACACCGTAACCATAGAGTTCAACCGGGCGGATTACTGTGATGATGTCTGCCGCTGGCGGAAGGATGTGGAACGTCTGGACGCACGGACGGTGCGCAGTAGGAAGACAAAAACCGAAACCTACTGGGATGTGCTGCTCTGATCCCCGATAAAGATGCATGGATACTTCTTGTGATATCCTTATCGGAGAATTTGCAGCCTGTTGTACCCGGAAAGCATTGTGCTTTCCGGGTATTCATGTTTTACACAGTAATGTTCGTTTGGATTCTCGGTCGAATCATATTCTCCCTCGTAAATCTGCTCTGCGGATGCTCAAAGGTGTAATGGATGATAATCATATTGCCGCAGGTGCGTGAGTACTTTACCTCTTTCTCCTTAACATCGATTCTCTTGACGAACACACGCAGAAGCTCTGGCGTAAGCATAGGCATTTCCACATAAGCCTTTGCCTTTTCGATAAAGTCTCGAACATACTTCTCGCGCAGATCCATCTCATTAATCTGATCGGTAAGCGCGGCAAGTTCCTCGCGCAGATTTGCCTGCTCCTGCTCATAACCTGCGGCCATTGTATCGTAACGCTCGAGAGAAATTCTGCCGGTGACGCGATCTTCATACAGAAAGCGGATGATATTGTCGAGTTCCTTGATTCGGCTCTCCATCCGCTGCTTTTCCTTTTCTGCCCGGGCGGTGAATTTCTCCGCCTCCGCCTCCCCATTCTTTGCCGCCATTGCGTAGAATTCCTCGGGATTGCTCCGAGCGAATTCGGTCACCTGCCGAAGATTGGTGAGTACAATTTCGTCGACAACACTCTCACTGATGTAGTGTGCTGTGCAATGTGTCTTTCCTTTAGTCTGATATGTTCCGCACTGGAAGAAGTTCTTATCGGGATCGATACTAAATGCACGGTGTAGATACAACCTCGCACCGCACTCACCGCAGAATAAGTAGCCGGCATACTTGTCCATCTCCCCTTGAATGTCGGGACGCTTTCTTCCCTCAAAGTGCTTTTGGACCATCTCGAAAGTTTTGCGATCAACGATAGCTTCGTGCGTGTTCTCAAAGATCAGTATATTTTCCGGTGTGTTTTTCAGCCGCTTCTTCAGCTTGTTGGACTTCGAATAGGTCTTGAAGTTCACAGTATCGCCGCAGTAAGCTTGATTGGACAGCATGCCCCGAACGGTTTTCTGTGGCCAATAATACGGTTCATTGAGATTGGGACTCCCTGATCGGCTGCCTCTTGTGCGGAAGAGATACACGCCGGGACTCTCAATCTTCTCCTCCTCAAGCTTGGTGCAGATTTTTTTGATGCCGATGCCGCTTGCATACATTTCAAATATCCGCCTCACTACATCTGCCGCAGGCTTGTCTGGGACATATTGTTTCGGATCATTCGGATCTTTCATGTATCCGTACGGTATCGTTGTACTGACCCGCTCACCTCGTTCGCCTTTGGCTCTTTGTACCGCACGAATCTTTTTCGATGTGTCACGGGCATAAAAATCGTTGAAATAATTCTTGATTCCGGAGAAGTCGCTGATTCCGTTGTCACTGTCCACGCCATCGTTGATGGCAATGAAGCGAACATCATACTGTGGAAAGGTGATCTCCATCAGCATACCGGTTTGCAGATAATCTCTGCCAAGGCGCGACTGATCCTTGACGATTACCGTGCTGACTTTGCCGGCTTCAATGTCTGTCATCATTCGCTTGAAGTCCGGACGGTTGAAATTCGCTCCGCTGTATCCGTCATCGACGTAGAATTCAAAGTTACGGAAGCCATTATCTTCGGCATATTTCTGCAGGATCATGCGCTGATTTTTGATGCTGTTCGATTCCCCCTGCAGCATATCCTCCTGCGAGAGTCGGCAGTAGAGGGCGGTTATAAATGTTTGGTTTGATTTCATAATTGTTTTCAATCCTTTCCGAGCCGTATCGACTCATAAAAATCAAACCGAATAGGATACAACACAATCATACTCCTACTCGGTTCGCAAGTCCAGATAACTTTTTGTTAACTTTATTACCGCTGACAAGATAGGTCAACTTGTCCCCAACCGACTCCGAATCGGTGTCATCGTAATCGGTCGGGAAAATGGATACCACAGTATAATTCCGCTTACCGACCGTTACGGTGTTTGCCAGGCACAACTGTCGGCGGCGCGTTTCACTCGTGCTAAGCACGGGGATGGTGTATTCATTTGCGGTATCGGTTTCGGTGATTGCTTCTGAAATTTTATCTGTCATATTGCTTCCCCCTCAATCCTCGTCATAATATTCTTCATTCTCCGTGCTCATCTCGCCGATGATCTCACCAACGTCAATCTTTCCGCGCATCTGTGCGATGCGGCGACCGGCTTCCTTGCGGATATACTCGATCTGATCCCAGCTGAAGTCGTTATCAAATCCCACGAACTGACTGAGCATATCAAGCTCCACCGCGTAGCGATACAGAGCTTTTGACAGCCTGCGATCGATCGGCGCGAGCGAGTCATCGATCGCTTTCTTGATCTCCTGGGTGAGCAGTTCGTTGTTGCTTCCCACCACGAGCTGTGTAATATATCGCTCCAATGCCTTTGAAACGAACGCAGAGAATGAATCTGCGCCTGCAAGTTCTTTTACAAGCTCGGCACGCTTGACGAGTGTTTCACCAATGTAGATCGTCTTGCGGATGCCTTCCTTGGTTTCGTTATTGATTTTCTTATCGTTTTTCATAGTGTAATTTTCCTTTCGTCATAAATGTATTTTTTGAAATCTTACATTTTTTTGCCCGATTCACACGCGAATATCGGCGGACGTACCGCCAAAATCGGCAATCGGTCACACCTGCGGTTGTGTGATACCCCCGAAAGCAATCAACCGGCAACATACACAAATATGCCTCAAAAACGGCAAAATCGGGCGAAAATCTGCGGTCGGCTGTTGCCGTCCGCTGTAAATGGGAGGTGTGAGGCACCATCCCTTTAACCTGCTTACTTTTCGGTCGGGGATATTACGCCATGTTTCTCATCTCCCCGTCAATATACACAGGAGTTTGACCCCCATCTGAAATTTCGCGATATGGCGATATCGTGATAATCGGAAACACCATAACGCGATAACGCGTTTTTTCAGATACTGTCGAGAATATTTTTTACCGCGTTTTTCTTCAGAAGCATCACGCGCTTGTTGACACCACCGAACGGGAGCGAGCGAGTGTTTTTGCCGCTGTCGGTAACTTCGATAAGTTCTTCCTCAGCCAACTGCTTTGCAAGAGCTTTTGTAGTAATGTTGAACACCTCGTTTTGCTCGGCACAGAATTTTGATACCGCTTTGTGCGATGCTTCGAAGAAGATGTAGCAGTAATCGTTATCCTCATAGCCGAGAAGATTGCCCGGTGATACTGCGACAGTATCTTTCTTCACGAGCGAAGCCTGACCGCATTCGATCATTGCAAACAGCTTACGGATGAAGATATGCGTTGGCTTGTCCGTGATAACGGCATCCGACTGCTTTGCGGCATGCGCGAGTAGAATGCTTTGGAATTTTTCTCGCTGTTCCTTGATCGCATCTTCTTTCAGCATCTCACGATGCATAAGAAATTTGAGCAGCATATCAAAACCGATGTGCAGACAAGTGAGCGTGTCAGGCAGACGGTCATGGAACACTATGTGCCGGTTTTGTAGTTCTTCGCGGTATGCAGTACGCAGTGAAAGATACTTCTGCTTCAACGCTGAAACAAAATCCTGCGCCGTTTCTGCTGATGACAGATACGTTTCTTTCAGCCAATCGATATATCCGCACATACACCGCATCAGCATACCGTTTGAAGCAAACTTCTGTATCTCCGTCAGTAACGGCAGATTCATACTGCCCGGCTGCATCTCAATGATGAACGTGCGCGCCGTTCCACTCTCGCCGATATCGGGTGCGTATTCCGCTGTGACGATCACGTTGCCATGCGGAACCTGCGACTCACGCAGACGGATGTCCGAGGTCATCCTTTCTCGCGCAGTTCGGTCACCGTAACCACGAACGAGAATCTGCATATTCTGTCGCATGGCTTCGCCGTCCTTCTTTGCGCTGGGGTGGTAATCGTCCACACAGGTGAGCACGTCTTTGAGCGTGCCGGCGTTGTAGAGAATGCTGTTCGCCGTATCGTGAAAAGACATCGGCAGTTCCGTTGCGGTGAAGTGCCCGAAGAAGGAGAGCATCAGCGCGGCGACGGTACTTTTCATACTGCCGGTTCTGCCGATGAGTGAGAGGATGAACTTCGGTTCGCATCCGGCATGGCGTAAAAATTCATTCAGCGGAGACAGGAACACCAGCGCAAGGCACGGAAGCATCACCGGATGCGGGATGAAGTCGACCTGCAGAAATCCTGCGAGGTATGCAAGATCCTCTTGCTTGCAGCTGTCCGCACCGCAGTATGCGTTCTGTTTGCCGCAGAGCCGAACTTCGTGTTCTCCACGGCCCGGGAGCAAATAGTGAAACTTGCCGTCAATATTCTTCCATCCGGTATGTGCAAACACATATTTCTGTTCGGCATGAACGGCGGTTTCTTTCATCGCGCATTGTACATGCTTCTCTACCGATGACACCACCGAAAGTCGAAGTGTTGCCGGAAAGTGGTTTGCCAGCCACTCCATTTTGGAAAGCTCGTCTGCGGCAACATCCACCTCGGGGAGCGGATTGCCGTATTCGTCCTCACCGCCGATGCGGTATTCCTTGCGCACGGTTTGTCCGTTGTCGAACGTGACCTCCGACACAATGCGCGGCGTAAAGTTGCAGAGCTGTTCGAGATACGGTCCTGACTTGCTCTGTTTTTCGATATACAGCTTTCCGTCCATCGCATAATACGGATGCGAGTAGAGCGGCTGTACGTTCATTTCGTTTTCACTCATTTCGAAAACTCCTTTCAAAAAAATTATTACGGAAACTCCGTACGCCATATCAATGTCACCGTTTTCATAAAACCGAGAAAATCCTGTGACAGGTCAAAAATGCTTCTGCAGAAATTTGTGACATGAGAATTGACAGATGCCGAAAAATGTGATATAATGTTATCGTAAATATTTATTTGCGATAGGAGAAAACGCCGCCGTGAGATGCCTCAGTGAAGAAACCAAGGAACGAATCGTACATTTCGTGGATACCTACTACGCCGACAACGGATACACGCCGACCATCGCCGAGATCGCCGCGGGAATCCGTATGAGCGATGCCACGGTTCATAAATATCTGCATCGGATGAATGATGCGGGTGAGCTGTACTTTGACGGACGGCATATCATTACGCACCGCATTGCAGAGGTGCAGGAAGACCGCACGGCACAGATCAGCGGTGACATTGCCTGCGGTGCTCCCATCTATGCAGAACAGCAGTACGGTGAGCGGATCGTTCTGCCTGACGGGATTACTAAAAGCGGTGAGCATTTTATTCTGCGTGCAAGCGGACATTCTATGATAAATGCAGGAATTGATGACGGAGACCTTGTAGTGATTCGCAAGCAGAATTATGCCGATAAAGGTGAGATCATCGCCGCGCTAGTGGATGGAGATTCGGCAACGCTGAAGACCTATTACCGTGACGATGAAAACAAAAAAATCGTCCTCCGTGCAGAGAACGATGACAAAAAGAACTATCCCGACATTATCCGTCGGGAGGTTCGCGTGATGGGCGTGGCAGTCTATGTGATGAAAAAATTATGATTGAGGTAAGATGGACAAGCGACTGATTGAAACAAAAAAGACAGGCATCTGCAATTTTGATTACTTCTGCGTGGACAGCACGGCGAAGGAGATTACGATAAACGGCACGACATTCCCGCACGGGCAGATTGCATGGGAAATGAGTATGCTCGGCAAGGAGTATATCACCGAACTTCTGATGCTCGGCGGATATCTGCACCAGAGTTTTCTGCGAGCGGATATGTGTAGCTTTCAGATTGGGAATTACATTGAAATCAGAGAACGAATTCTTTCGGTCATTGACTTCATAAAAAACACACCGCCGTTCGCGCATTTTGATACGCAATGCTCACGGGATGTCGTTTTAGATGTGTTTTCAGACGAGCATCTGAAAATGCTGGAGCAGGAATCGCAGGAAAATCCAAATTTCAAGCACAGCAGTCGCTGGTATCAGATGCTCGCTGCTTTTGTGAACGTGTATATGTATCTCTGCACCGACACGGCAAATTTTGCAACGCTCATATTAAATTTCACGCAAAATGCTGTTGAGCAGAACTGCCGTAATGCCAAGAGCCTTGCCAATCTTGCATTGATTTTCTTCTCAAGTCGTGAGGTTGCCGACCTTCTTGATAAATCCAATCCCGCCGAATGCGTAGAAGGCGTGACCATGCGCCCGCGTGCGACGATTGTACCGGCGATTCCGTTTGATGCAAATATGCCCGATGCCGTTGAGATCAAGAAGCGCATTTACTACGGTCGGATGATGGATTTCTTTGTCGCCGATTTCTTCGATGCACTTGCCTGTGGATACTATCTCTGGCAATGCAAATACTGCGGTCGGTATTTTCTGATGACGTCTGCGCATCGCCAGCTCTACTGTCAGACACCGCCGCCCGGAGAGAAGCATCCTTGCTACAAGCTTGCCAAGAATCGCAGAACGGCGACAGAGGAGACGAAAGCAAATAAGCAAGCTGCAGCAGATAATCCGCTTCACATTCTCTGGAAGAAATGTGACGATGCCATCCGCAAGAGAAAGAGCCGTGGCAGCATAACTGCCGATGAGTGTGCGAAGGCACAGGCATATATCAAGGATTGCTATGAACGGGCAAAGCGTGATACTGCTTATGCTGCCCAAAAATATGAAACGGATATGAAAATGGAGCATATATTCAAGCAACACTAAAAGGAGGACGCGGTTGGAGAACGATTCGTACAAAACAAATGCATACAAGCTGCTCGCTGGTATTGCCGACCGCGATCTGCTTAAGAAAGAGAACTTTACCAAAATCAAGGCAATGATTGAAGCACGGGAACTGTTTCTGTGGGAGATAAACGATGATATCTTGAAACTGAAACTGTTTCATCCGGAGCTGCTCGTGGAAGGCGAGAAGTATACGGATTCCGGTTGGGTTCAACAGAAATGGTTCAAAGAAGGCGAATATCATTGGATGTATCAGCTTCGCCCGGTACCACAGCGAGCGGAAGATTACAACGAGTATTTTGCCCGAGCTATCCGTGAACGCAACAACGTATATATCGCGCATTTTCTGCATCATTACGAGGGTATCCTCAACAGTCGTGCTGAGCGGTTTATTGAAACCTATGCCATCAGTTCAAGCTATTTCGCCGATCTGAAGTTAACATTCGTCAGCATTTTGTGGGAGGAGTTTCTGGTTTACGATCCCACGAATCCGATACCGCTTTTGCAGATCATAAAGCCAAAGGTCAATCATGCATGGCACAGGATGGTGGCAAAGCAGATCGGGGCATTAACGGTGAATGAGAAGGTATATGCTAATTGGCGGAAGATTTCGGCAATTGCAAAGAAGTACCGTGAAGAAGATCTGACGCTTGAGCAGCTTGAAGAAAAGATATCCTCCGAACTGCCCAAACTCACGAAGCGGGATATTCGCTATGCTTTGCGGATGCTTTCCGGTTGGAGGGATGCTCTGCCGATTTCATACAAACCGAGTCCCGAGCATAACTACGGCTATGAGCCGAGATGCGCGTACGCCGACACACTGCCCGACACGGGCGCGGAACCGATCGATGCTCCACTGATGCGGGAGGAGATGCGAAACGCCTTCACGTCGGCGTTTGTGCCCCTGACGGAGGCGGAACGGGAGCTGTTCCGGGATGCCAACGGCGTGGACACGAGAACATTTGAAATTTTGCCCCAGATGTCAAAAGGTGAGCTTTCTATAAAGTATGGCTATGCTGACGAATCTGGCGTGAATAAGGCGGAAGGCGTGCTTCACTACAAAATCGTTGCCGAGTTGAGCGCGATTCGATATACCGATTCAGTGGGAGTAGTGAGAACTTCGCCGCCGGAGGGATGCGAGAAAAAGAAGAATATCTTTTATTACAAATACTTCCCACGGTGCGAAGCTGACGGCGGCGTAATTGCGGTGGATGCTTCGAAAAAGGACACAATCGACTATGAAGTTATAGAAGTCGCCGATGGTGATACCACGCTCAGTCATCGGTATGCCAAGCTCGCGGCGGGTCTACTGAATCGACGGCGATTGGTGGATGAGAAACGCAAGCTTCCTTGGCGCACGATAACGGCGTGGTTTAAGACGGGAGATATATAATTTTTTAGCCGAGGCAGTTCGCATGAAACCGCCTCGGTTTTTAAGAAATTTTACGCAGTAGTGGCAGATTTGTGATAAAATGTTGTCAATATAAGTGAAAGGACGGTATATAACCTATGAAGAAAACAATCGTAATCCTGTTCATGGCAGTTCTGCTGCTCTGCACCGCGTGCAGTAAGACCGAAATTTCCCACGATGCGTTTTTTGATACATTTCTGCTCACCGACATGAAGGTGGACGGCGTATCTGTTCCCGCGCTGTTCAATCCTGCAAAAGGAACGATGACACCGCTCTGCACCGACCCGCTGTGCGCGCACACGGAAAAGGCGGGATGCCCGTTTGCGGGGTATCAAATCGTATGGGAACCGCATTATTATAACGGCTCGATCTGGTTTCTGTCAATGGTAACATTCGGCAAGCTCGACGACTTTGCCGTGATGCGATACGACATGGATACCGCAAAGGTCACAGAGCTGATTACAGCGGAAGAATTGCGCCGCGAAATCCCCGAAACCGTCAGTGAAGAAAACGGTCAGTCCTTCGGTTTTATCAACGGTTATTTCCGTTATTCCGTCCGTGCGGCAGATCAAACGCCTGCGTTTCAGCTTCGCGTGAATTTAAACAGCGGCGAGGTTGAGGTTCTGGCAAATGATTACCGTCAACCCTTTGCAAAATACAAAAAGAAGTATCTTGCTTACACACAAGAACTTGATTATACGGGCGTTTCCTACGGTATTCATCTGACCGACACAGACGGAAATGTCAAGGAAACGATTCTCCCTGACAAGCGCATTTCGATTGCTTTTGATGATCTTCTGGATAACGGCAAGCTGCTGTATGTCACCGCCGTGCAGACAGATGACGGTACATACGACTGGGATCGAATGACGGTCTGGATGTACGATATGGAAACCGGCGAGGATTCTGTAATCGTCGACAATTTCCCGTCCTCCTATATCGCGGCGGCGGGAGATTACATTTACTACTCCCGTTATGTGGATGATCCGCCGAGGATGGGATATGATCTGAATCACAACGAAGACAAGTATAATCTGTCCGGCGGCATTCTGTATCGGACGAATGTTTACACGGGAGAAGAATCTGTCGCGTTTGAGATGCCTGAATATGTGCTGAACGGTGTGGAAATTGACAGCGTGGGACAGTATATTGTCATCGGCTACCATAACACGGATTATGAAAACTATGTGGAAGAAACCACCGACCGCGGTATTTGGTATCAGTATGAAAAGGAAAACGGACGCATTGTATATGACACAGAAAACGGAACTTCGGCGGCTTACATCGACGCATCGACCTGACAGAAACGGAGAA
>JAFZET010000215.1 GCA_017560565.1 Clostridia bacterium
GGGTGATTTCCGGGATGATGGATTTTGTGATGTTCACATTGGTCTGTGCCAGATCCAGACGGGACTGCCCGGGCTTGCGCGCGATACCGGAAGTGATGATAACAATATCGGATCCGGTGGCGTCCCAGTAGCTGCCGGCGTAAATGGAACAGGGACTGCAGAAGGGTGTACCCTGCCGGATGTCCAGTGCTTCCCCCAGGGCCTTTTCATTGTTCAGATCGATCATTACGATTTCAGATGCCAGTCCCGTAACGGTCAGGGTGTAGGCGATGGTAGAACCGACGCTGCCGGTGCCTATGATGGTGATTTTGTTCATAATACACTCTTCCTTTACTGTGTTTTCCTGCGGGCATGACGGAAAGCCATCCGATCTGCAGGCATTCTTTCGCAGTATCTATTGTACTATTTTTTGTCGAAAAAATCAAGTGGTAATCCCGGGAAATACACGTTTCTTTTCCACATTTCCGTGTGTGCGTTTTTCACTTCTCCGGAACCCGCTGATTCTGGTGATTCTGCACTCTGTATCCGAATTGCAGAAATCTTTTCATATTCACTTTATACAGCTCCCGCCCCTTTTTCCGCCGATCCGGATTGTGATTTCTGTTTGTTACTTTTGTTAAATTCACACTTCCAAAGCCCTGCTTTTGGATGAACTGTCACAGTGTTATGTGCAATTCACAAAAACTTTGTGAAAATGAACAACCATTATTTTTCCTGCCTTTTCGCAGTATTTTTTCCGCTTTTCCCGCCGGATTCTCTCCATTCCGCAAAGGGATGCGCAAACGCACAGAATGAAACGTAATTTGTCGTTTTTTCGTAACCGTTTTTTGAACTGTTTCTGATATTTTATGAATTTTCTGTAAAAATCCCATTGACAAAACCGAATATTTCCTGTATAATAAGAATTGTAACAGATTGTTTACAAAAGAAACGATTTTTCAACACAATTTGACATCAGGGAAAGAGGGGGTGGACTATATGCGGAAATGGATGCCGATACTGCTGGCGGTGCTTTTTGTCATCGTCTGCCTGCTTCTGGCTTCGCCCGTCCCCGCCTCTGCCGCCCTTACTCCCTATATCCGCTTTGTCACCGCCGCAGGATGGATCGCCGTGTTTCTGATCGTGGTGTTTCTGGCTTATGTGGTATACACGGCAAAGAAAAGGTAGTTTATGAAGATTTATTATCAGGATAAAAAACTGATCGTCTGCCGGAAGGAACCGGGGGTTCTGTCGGAGCACACACCGGACGGTTCCGGAATGCCCGACCGGATCGCCAGCGAACTGGAGATGGCGCCGGAACAGGTTCACGTGGTGCATCGCCTTGACCGTACCACCGGCGGGGTGATGGTATACGCACTGGACGCCAAAACCGCCGCCCATCTGTCGGAAGAGATCCGGGAGGGGCGGCTGGAAAAAGAATATCTGGCACTGGCGGAGGGCACAATGGAAAGCGGCGAAATGACCGACCAGCTGTATTTTGACCGGGGACGGAATCAGTCCTTTGTGGTGAAGAAGCGGCCGGGCGCCAAGGAAGCCAGACTGTCGTATACCGTAGTCGATGTGTATCCCTCTCCCTACCCGGAAGCGGATATGGTAAGCCTGTGCCGGGTGCGGCTGGAAACGGGGCGGACACATCAGATCCGGGTTCAGTTTGCCTCCCGGAAGCACCCTCTTGCAGGAGATCGTAAGTACGGCGCAAAAACCCGGACGAAAGACTGCGTGCTGTGGTCAGTGATGCTGGCGTTTTCTCACCCAAGCGGACAGCAGATGCGGTTTGCGGATGACGATCCGGCGGTACTGTTCCCCATGCTGGAGGCAGCGATTCCGGCGAAAACAGAATAAAGGAAAACGGCATCTCGGCACAGGTGTCGTTTTTTACGTTTTTATATACAACTTCTGGTTGTTTTTTCCGCCCGCAGATAAACTTTACGGTTCTTGCCATAGCTGCAAAAATCTGTTATACTATGGACAGGATAAGCGCTTACCACTTTCCGAAAGTGAGGTTATACCATGGAAATCTGCATGAAAGAGACCCTGCGGACACTGCGGCAGAAGAAAAATGTCACCCAGGAGGCACTGGCTGCCCATCTGGGTATTACCCCTCAGTCCGTGGGAAAATGGGAACGGGGCGAGGGATTCCCCGATATTACCCTGCTGCCGGCCATTGCACTGTATTTTGACGTCACAGTGGATACACTGCTGGGTGTGGAAAAAACACGGATCGAGGAACGGATTGCCTTTTACGAGACCGAAAGCCGGCGGCTGCGGAACATCGGCTGTACAGCGGAAAACGAAGCACTCTGGGAACAGGCGTACCGGGAATTCCCCAACGACTGCCGGGTACTCTGCGGTCTGATGCGGGCCATCAACGGGGAAGCGGTATACCCCTGTCCGCCGGAAAAAGCGGAGCGGAAGATTGCGCTGGGCAAACAGATTCTGGCGGAGTCCACCGACACGGAAATCCGGGAACAGACTGTACAGTCGCTCTGTTACACCTATGAGAGCATCGGAGATACGGAAAACGCACTGCACTATGCGGGCATGGGCGGAAGTATGTTCAGTACCCGGGAGGATCTGCGCTGCTCGGTACTCACCGGTGAGGAGGGAGCGGAAGCCTGTCAGTACTATCTGCGGAATCTGATCCTGCTGGCTGACATGACCGCCACCTCCATTCCCCATAAAACCGATGCCTCCCCGGAAGAGCACATCACGGCTCTGCGCTTCGGCATCGATCTGTTCCGGCTTCTGTATTCCGATGACAATGTGGGGTTTGACGCCCACTATATCTCCCGGAACTGGGCGGAAATTGCCTATCATTATGCCGGGATGCAGGACACAGAAAACACACTGACCGCTCTGGCGGAAGCCGCCCGGTATGCTGTGATGACTGCAAACTGCGGAGAAGTGCATTACACCGCCCCTATGGTAAACCGTACCGTACACAAACCGGAAAACAGCACCCAAAACTACAAAGGCAATGCCTGCAACCTGCGTCTGAAGGATCTGCAGCGGCATGTGTTTGACTTTGTCCGGGAAACAAACCGGTTCCGGGAAATCATAATGCAACTGGAAGCCCACGCCGGATGATGGTCCCATTTCGGCTTTCCTTCTTGACAACCGCCTCCCGTTGTGTTATAGTGAATCCAAACCAACCTACACCAACGGGAGGACAAAGTTATGCGTAAAGATGAACGACTGGGCATGCTGCCGGATCCCTTTATCATGCGGGACGGACGCCGTGTCTCCAGCATGGAGGAATGGGAAGCACGCCGGCTGGAAATTCTGGAAGACACCATCGGGCTGGAATTTGACGGGATGCCGCCCAAACCGGAAGTGTTCCGGGTGGAAGCCACCCACCTGCGGGGCAAGGGCGCCACATCCAGCTACCGAATCCACTGCGGCACCAAAGAAGCTCCCTTCACCTTCTGTTTCTATGTGTACAGACCCAACCTTGACGGAAAACGGCCAGTGGTGCTGACAGGCGACCTGACCTACACCATGTGCTGCAATGACGAGATCATCGCCGAGGCCAACCGCCGGGGATTCATCGTGGTCAAGTTCAACCGGAACGAGCTGGCACCGGACTATGCGGATCCCGACAGACAGTGCGGCATCTACGGTCTGTGGCCCCAGCTGAAATTCTCCGCTATCTCCGCCTGGGCGTGGGGGTATCACCGTGTGGTTGACGCCCTTGCCACCCTGGACTACGTGGATATGGATCACATCGCCATTACCGGTCACTCCCGGGGCGGCAAGACTGTCCTGCTGGCGGGAGCAACCGACACCCGGATCCGCTATACCTGCCCCAACGGAAGCGGTACTCACGGCTGCGGTGCCTACCGGTTCAACCAGATCGAGGACGGGGACGGCTCCTTCTCCGAAACCCACAGCGAACCGCTGCAGATCATGATGGAGCGGCTGAACTACTGGATGGGTCAGGGGCTCTGGGACTATGTGGGCAAGGAAGAAACCCTGCCTCACGACTCTCACTTCATCAAGGCACTGGTGGCTCCCCGCTGCTATCTGGAGACCAACGGCTACGGTGACATCTGGGCAAACCCCCGTGGTTCCTGGCTGTCCCTGCTGGCGGCGAAGGAAGTCTGGAAGTTCTATGGTGCGGAAGAAAAATGTGCCTGCTGGTACCGTGAAGGCGGTCATGCCCACGGCTGGCTGGATTTCAACGCACTGTTTGACTTCATGGAAGCGGACATGAACGGCACACCTCTGCCGGAATCCATCACCCGCCTCCCCTACGACGACATGGAACCGCTCCACGACTGGACATCCCCTGCTGTAAAATAAAGCTGAACAAAAAAATTTCCCGCAGACCGTGAAAGGTTTACGGGAAGTTTTTGTTTCTGTATAACCGTTTGGGCAGGCAATGAACTTACTGTCTGGACTTGAGGAGCTTTTCGGCGCAGGCCAGCTTCACACAGGAGCAGAGAATTTCGATAGCGGTCTTCAGTTCACCCATTTCCGGGAAGGTGGGGGCAATACGGAGGTTGGAGTCGGCGGGGTCACGGCTGTAGGGGTAGGTAGAGCCGGCAGTGGTCAGGGTCACACCCACAGAGCGGGCGATCTGGTATACCCGGCGTGCGCAGCCGTCCATGACGTTCAGGCTCAGGAAGTAACCGCCCCGGGGATTGGTCCAGTCAGCGATGCCCAGACCGCCAAGATTCTTTTCAAAGGCGTGTTCCACCGCTTCAAACTTGGGGCGGAGGATGGCGGCCTGCTTCTTCATGTGTTCATGGATACCGCCGGCAGTCTTGAAGAACTTTACGTGACGCATCTGGTTGATCTTGTCAAAGCCAATGGTCTGGGTGGCCAGAATGGGACGGATCTGTTCCAGGTTCTTTTCGCTGGCTGCCATAACGGCGATACCGGAGCCGGGGAAGGTGATCTTGGAGGTGGAGGCAAAGTAGAAGATGTTGTCTTCATTGCCGTATTCCTTTGCCAGCTCGAAAATGTTGGCCAGCTTCACTTCTTCGTCGTACAGCTCATGAACGGCATAAGCGTTGTCCCAGAAAATACGGAAGTCGGGAGCGGCGGGCTTCATCATGGCGATCTTTTCCACCGTCTCATCAGAGTAGGTGTAACCGTCGGGGTTGGAGAACTTCGGCACGCACCAGATACCCTTTACAGAGGGGTCGGAGCAGGCCAGATCGTATACGGCGTCCATATCAGGACCGGTGGGAGTCATCTTCACAGGCACCATTTCGATCCCCAGGGTACGGCAGATGGTGAAATGTCTGTCATAGCCGGGTGCGGGGCAGATGAACTTGATGCGCCCCTGACGGCTCCAGGGTTCGTACCCGCCTGCTACGCCGAACAGCATACAGCGCAGAATGGTGTCGTACATAACGGTCAGGGAAGAGTTGCCCAGGATCAGCAGCTGGCTGGCGGGAATGCCGTAGAGCTCGCTGAACAGACGCTTGGTTTCCGGCAGACCGTCCAGGATCCCGTAGTTCCGGCAGTCCAGACCGGATTCGGAGAAGCAGTCTCCCCGGTCGCTTACAACGGTCAGCATTTCGGTGGACAGATCCAGCTGTGCCTGGTTGGGCTTGCCTCTGGTCAGGTCCAGAGTCAGATTCATGTCAGACCATTTGTCCAGCCGGGACTGCTCATGGGCAATCACCTGCTTCAGTTCTTCGGTGGTATATTCGGTATAAGGCTTGTGCATATCTATGTCCTCCTGCGGTTTGACTTGTATTGGGAATTTACCGGTACAGTTCGTTCCGGATTTCGTCTATGCGGGCGAGAATTTCCGCCTCGCGGGGTTTGTTTTCCATAAACATTCTTGTGATGTTCTGGAAATAGGGTACGCCGCTGTAGCGGTCTTCATCTATGTACGACTGCACCAGCGCCAGCTTTTCTTCCGTGGGCAGAGCAAAGTTTCGGATAACCATCCATTCCACTGCGTAAAGCCCGGCAATCTTTCCGCTCAGGGTGTTCCATTCTCCCAGCAGCGGTTCGGCGGCTTTCAGTTCTTCGATAGGGGTATACGGGTCGATCGTCAGTCCCTGGGAACCCAGCACGCACTCTGCCAGCCGGTACTGCCCCATGTCATTCGGGTGTACGTGGTCGGGATTGTACAGTGCTTCGGTCAGATACATCTCCGATAGAAAACTGTGGAAGTCGATCAGTCCCAGTCCTCTTTCGTTTGCCATACGGCGCACCTGCTCAGCATACCGGCGGATCAGTGCGTACCCGCCCGGCAGAGGTTCTTCCCCTGTGACGAAAAATTCCGCATAGGGTGCGGGGGTACACAGGGTTACTTCCACCCCGTCCGCCGCCAGTCTGTCCAGCAGCTGCCCCATCAGAGTGCAGTAACGCGCAAAAGCTGCGTCCAGGCGGGTCTGTTTTGCCTCTGGGTCAGCCAGGGTCAATGCTGTCCGATCCGAATCGTTGACCCCCAGCATAACGGTGGCATGGGTGGCGTGAAAGGGTGCCACCTGAGAATCGTAGTAAAGCAGAGCAGAGGTGCAGGAACTGCCGGAAATCCCGGCGCCGTGGAAAACTACCTTCCGCTCCGGCAGATGGTTTTTATAGTGTGCCGCCACCCGGGTACAGTAGTTCACACCGGCTGTAATGGAGTCGCCGATGAAGACCACACGGGCATTTTGCGGAAAACTTTCTGCGGTTTTATAAATCTGTGTCATGATGCTCCTCCGTGACGGCGGACTTATTACTTCAGCAGCCCGGACAGGATCTTTTCTTCCGCTTCTTCAGCGGTCAGACCCAGAGTCATCAGCTTGTTGATCTGATCCCCGGCGATCTTGCCGATGGCGGCTTCGTGCACCAGACGGGCGTCTACGGAATTGGCGGCGATTTCCGGAATGGAGCGCACCTTTGCGTTATCCATTATGATGGAGTCGCACTGCACGTGACCGAAGCAGTCCGCATTGCCCACCATGCGGGGGTAGAACACCTGGGTGGAGTCCCCCTTGGCTACGGAGCGGGAGTTGATTCTCGCCTTGGCACCGGGACCGTCCAGGACAACTTCCGTGTCGCTGGTCACAGACTGCACGCCGTCGGTCATCAGCCGTTCCTGCAGATTGACTTCCGCACCGGCCTCCGCAATGATGGTGGTCTTTCTCACAGTGGAGTCGATGCCGCCGATCTGTACCGATTCCAGCTCCAGCACGGAACCCTCGCCCAGTCTGGCGGTCATGGTGGGATTCATCACCCTCTCGCCGGTTCCCTTGCCTTCGCCGTAGTGTTTTTCGATATATTTGACTTTGGAATTCTTCCCGATGGCAAAGGCGTGCACCCCGTCATGGGCGGAGCCTTCGTCCCCCTCGTTGTGGATCCCGCAGCCGGCTACGATCATCACATCGCAGTCGTCCCCGATGAAGAAATCGTTGTACACCATTTCTTTGATACCGGTTTCGGTGATCAGCACGGGGATGTGCAGAGACTGTTTTTTGGTGCCGGGCAGGATCACGATGTCGATGCCGGGCTTGTCGGTCTTGTTTGTGATGATGATATTCTTTGTATTTTTTCTGCCGCTTGCCTTACTGTTTTCCCGGATATTGTATGCGCCCTGGGGCATTTCATGCAGGTCGGCAATTTTGGCAAGCAGATCTTTGCGGATATCGCTGTTTCCCATGTTTTCTCTCCTTCCGCTTACATCTGCGCTTCGATCTTCTGACAGCTTCTTCTGCTGAATCCGTCAATAGTGGGCAGGATCTCATCCGGTGTACCTCTGCCCGCCAGCTTTCCGTCGGCGATGAGCAGCACTTCATCCGCCTGGCTGATGATCCGTTCCTGGTGGGAAATGATGATCAGGGTCACGCCGGAGCTTTCATGGATCTCCCGGAAGGTGCCGGTGAGGCGGTTGAAGCTCCACAGGTCAATGCCGGCTTCCGGTTCATCGAAGATCATGACGGGTGCGTTCTTTGCCAGAATGGTGGCAATTTCGATCCGCTTCACTTCCCCGCCGGAGAGAGAGGTGTCCACTTCTCTGGTCAGGTAATCGGCGGCGCACAAACCCACCTTGGTCAGATAATCGCAGGCTTCGGCGGTCTTGAGCTTCCGTCCGGCAGCAATGTTGAGAAGATCCTTGACGGTCAGTCCCTTGAAGCGGGGGGGCTGCTGGAATCCGTAGGAGATCCCGGCATTTGCCCGTTCCGTGACCGTATATCCGGTAATATCGGTTTCATCCAGATAAATTTTCCCGGCGTCCGATTCCACAAGACCCATGATAACCTTGGCCAGTGTGGTCTTACCGCCGCCGTTGGGACCGGTGATGACAATATATTTTCCGTCGGGGATGGTCAGGGAAACATCGTCTAAGATCGCTTCCCGTTTTCCGCCTTCCGAAGGCACATGATAGGATATATTTTCCAGTCGGAGCATAGTCTGACATCCTTTGTTCTGTATTTGACGATACCCTGTCCGCCTGCGCGCAAGCCTGCAGGACGGGCAGTTTATATCTTTATTATTATAAATCATTTGCCGGAAAATTACAAGGTTATGCATGGAAATTCGTGGAAGCGGAAAGAGGTTTTTTTATGGCAGGTTGTACAAGAAAACGAACAAATTTCTGCACGGCACATTTTTCAAAAAACTATTGCGTATTATGTTCCGGAACGTTATAATAAGAACATCCTGTGATAAGCACGGGGGATCTTCAATATTCTGTTAATCACAAAAGAGGACTGAAATGAACACAAGAAATGTACTGCTCTGGCTGCTGACCGCTGCTCTGCTTGCCGCACCCCTGACAGGCTGCCAGAAAAATGAAACCGTCACGGAAGATACCGCACAGGCGGAAGATACAGCTTCACAAACCGAAACCGCAGCGGAAACCGAGCTCTCCTACGTGGATACACTGCCGAAGGCTGACTTTGCCGGTGCCTCCTTCCGCAGTTACGGCTCCAACACCCTGGGCAGCATGGAATATGCTACACTGCTCCAGTTCTCCTGCGGGGAACAGACCGGAGAGAGCTGCAACGACATTCTGTATGACCGTACGGCATATCTGGAAGAGTTCTACAATGTGGATTTCGTGGAAACCATTGAGGCAGGGAATGTAAGCGCCAGCAAGGTACAGGCCAATATCAAGGCCGGGGACGCCGCCCAGGATATGATCTATGGTGACGTGGCCTCCTTCGGTTACACCATGGTTCTGGCAGGCGGCGTGTATCCCTCCGACATGATCCCGGGCCTGCAGCTGGACAATCCTTACTGGTCCTCCGAAATGCGTGAGGCTCTGACCATCGGAGACAGCTTCTATTTCCCCACCGGCGCCATTACACCCCGGTATTACGGTGCGGCATATCTGCTGATGTTCAACCGGGAGATTGTGACGGACATGAACCTGCCCGATCCTCAGGCGCTGACCAAAGAGGGTAAATGGACCATTGATGTAATGTTTGACATGATGGCAGATGCCTATGTGGATCTGAACGGGAACGGCGAAGTGGACGAAGACGACCAGATCGGCTTCGGGTATGAAAACCTGACCGCAGAAACGCTGGTACTGGGATGCGGCTATCATTATGTGGAAAACGAAAACGGCAAAATGCGTGCCACCTTCGATGACGAAAATCTGGTCACGCTGATGCAGTGGATGGTACAGCAGTATCAGCAGGACGGCATCATTCTGGACGGTGCAAACGGTATCGACTACGGTGCCATGGTGGAAGCCGGACAGGTGCTCTTTGACTCCCCCTGTACCTTCAGCATGGCTGCCTACCGTGATTTCGATTACGACTTCGGTATGGTACCCTTCCCCAAGGAAAACGAAATGCAGGACGGCTACATCAGCTACGCCCAGCCCTGGGTGGTTTCCGTTCCCTATGTGCCTGTGACCAATACGGGCGACACCCTGTCCATGACCGGAACTCTCTTGGATGCCATGGCAGCCTACGGGTACGAAAAGGTACAGCCGGTGATCTATGACGAAGTCATCATGCTCAAGAACACCCGTGACGAAGCCTCCTCGGAAATTGTGGATATGCTGTATGAAAACGTGACCATCGAGCTGGCGTCCTGTATCGGTCTGGGCGGCTTCACCAGCAAGGTACAGCAGATGTTTACATCCAATCTCGGCAAGACCGACATCACCACCCTGTATGCCGCAAACCGCGAAAGCATAGAAAACTTCTTTGTGAATCTGGAAGTCCAGTTCGCAGAGCTCCGCAGCACCCTGGAAGCAGGTCAGTAAGACAACAGACATACAAAAAGCAGTCGATCAAAAACCGGCTGCTTTTTGTATTTGTCCGCAGAAATACGGGAAACCTGCAGTTCTGAATTCTTAATCAAGGTAGCCCTTACGGTACAGCAGTTCTGCGATCAGAACCGCACCGCCGGCTGCACCGCGCAGGGTGTTGTGGGACAGACCGACAAACTTGTAGTCAAACATGGAGTCCTCACGGAGTCTGCCTACGGTTACGCCCATGCCGCCGTAGATATCACGGTCCAGCTTGGCCTGGGGACGGTTGTCTTCTTCAAAATAGGTGATGAACTGTTCCGGTGCGTGGGGCAGACCCAGCATCTGGGGTACGCCGCGGAAGTTCTTCCATTCTTCCAGGATGGCTTCTCTGGGCGGGGTATTTTCAAAGCTTACGAACACAGCCGCAGTATGACCGTCGGACACGGGTACCCGGATGCACTGGCAGGTGATCTTGGGTTCGTCCGCTGCCACGATGATGCCGCCGTGTACGTTGCCCCAGATCTTCAGGGGTTCCTTTTCGCTCTTTTCTTCTTCGCCGCCGATATAGGGGATCACATTGTCCACCATTTCCGGCCAGGTGTCAAAGTTCTTGCCGGCGCCGGAGATGGCCTGATAGGTGGTCACAACAACCTGCTTGATGCCGTACTTGCGCAGAGGGGTCAGGGCAGGTACGTAGCTCTGGATGGAGCAGTTGGGCTTTACGGCGATGAAGCCGCGCTTGGTTCCCAGTCTTTCTCTCTGGCTGGCAATTACGTCCAGGTGGCTGTCGTTGATTTCCGGAATCACCATGGGAACGTCGCTGGTCCAGCGGTTGGCAGAGTTGTTGGAAATCACCGGAATTTCCGCCTTGGCGTAGGCTTCTTCCAGCGCCTTGATTTCGTCCTTCTTCATGTCTACGGCGCAGAACACGAAATCGCACAGTTCCTTCATTTCATCGATGTTGGCGGCATCGTGGATGATCATGTCACCGATGCCGTCCGGAATGGGGCATGCCATTTTCCATCTGCCTTCTACCGCTTCCTTATACGGATGACCGGCGGTTCTGGGGCTGGCGGCAAGAGCCGTGATCCGGAAATAGGGATGATCTGCCAGCAGGGTGATGAAACGCTGACCAACCATACCGGTGGCGCCAACGATCCCGCAGCGTAATTTTTCTTTCATAATAAATGCCTCCTGATAAACAGTCCCCTGAGGGCTGTGCGTCTTTGAGCCTTGCATGATTATGCTCTGTTTATTCTATAGTATAGCACACCTGCGGTGCAGTGTCAACTTACACCTGACCAAATCTCACTCAATTCAGAATGTGTTTTTTCAGGCAAACCTACAAATTTCTGCGTGTTTTTCTGCATAATCCGTCAAATGCCGAAAATCTTATCCGGGGATGAATATATATGCGCTGTCCCACAGATCACATCCGGCAATTCCGCCTCTTTCCTCGATGACTGTGCAGACCCCATCCGGTGTACAGCCGAGCACCTGTACTGCATGATATGCGTCCGTTTTCTCCCATGTCCCCGCCGGTACAGTGACCGTGACCGTCTCGCCCAGAGACACAACACCGCAGGAAACGCCGTTGACCAGTATCAGTCCGCAGGGAGCGGCACCGTCCGCCAGGGTCATTTCCAGCATCAGAGTATCCCCGTCCCGTGAAGCGCCGGTGATGGTCATATTTTCCGATGGACGGTACATCCGCAGGGAGGCAAGCAGGGTATCCGGGGAGGCAAACTGTGCCGTCATCCAGTCCCGGCGGGCAGTGATCCATTCCCGGAACAGGCTGATCTCCTTTTCGTAGGAATCCGGATAGTTCCAGCGTGCATTGTCCCGTACAGCCGCATCCACCAGTCGTTCTGCATAGATTTCCAGATCGGCAATGCAGGCGTCCATGGCATCCGTTACCGTTTCGTCAAACTGTTCCCACAGCAGCAGTGCCGTATAGGGATCGGTGAACAGGGATCTGGACCATACCTGTCTCTCTCCGCCGCCGTGCACCCAGCCCTCGGGATTCTGACCGTCCTCACCCAGATTCACATGGTTGCCCCCTGCCCAGTCCATATCCCAGACCGGTCCCCAGACCAGCTTTCCGCCCACATCCAAGGACATAAAGGTACTCTTGAACAGGATCTCCCCATTTTTGAAGAATTCATTCACGAACCAGTAGTTCGCAAAGGAATCCATATCCATCAGATCCGTATAGTGACTGCCCTCTTCGTTTTTTCTGTCGGGGGAGAAAATGGCATCCTCAATGGACTGGAAGTACTCCTTCACCCAGCGGAACATATCCCGGCTTTCGGAAAGAGAGTTGGGGGCTGTCACCATGTACATGACGCCGTTTTCCGTGGTGAATTTCGTGGGTTCGTCATTGTAGGAATCGTTTTCGATCAGGTACCCGCCGGAGATGTCCAGATTCAGTGCATCGATGTATTTCCGCAGGTCGTGGACGCCGTCTGTCCCCTTTGTCACCCAGGTCAGATCATACGCCAGCTGTACCGCCAGCTTTTCTTCCTCTGCCGCAGCCAGACCGTTTTCTTCGGCATACAGGGAAGCCACCTCTTCCGCTGCTTCCTCCCAGTCGAAGATGTCTGTGCGCTCCTCATCCACCCGGATGCTTTCGCACAGCTGATACAGACCGCAGTATTCGCCGTTGTAATACAGATCCACCCAGACGGACTCACAGTACCACATCCCCAGCCGTCCGGACATTTCGTAGGACAGAACATTGCGCAGGTTCGTTCTGTCGTACCAGTTGGCAAGCAGGACCCAGTGCTTGTTTTTTCCCATACCAAACAGGTCAGCTTTGGTATCCAGCTTCAGCTTGAAGGGACGTTTTTCCTGATGGGCGGAGGAATTGCCCCGGAGCTTGATGGCAGCCGTACCGCTGTATTCCGTTTTTCCGTCGGTGGTTTCCAGTGTGACCGATGCGGAAGCGGCAGTGGTTTTGGTCAGTCCGTAATATCCGGTCCGGCAGTCGATATACAGCGTGGGTACAGCAGAGGGTGTATACACCTGTTCGTCATATCCTTCCGCACGGAGGTATACCCGGGTTGCCCCGTCCGGCAGCAGAAACCGACCGGTGGTGTTCCATAAAAAATCCGTCTCCCCGGTGGTCAGGTTTTCCGTCACCCAGCAGTAGTCCGTCCCCTGGGGATACCCTTCCGCCACGAGCCAGCTGCCGTTTTTGCCGAGAGAGGTTTCCTTTTCGCTGGTGATCCGCAGGGTATAGGCTCTGGATATCTCTCCGGCGGTTACGGTCAGGCGGACATGGACACTGCCGTTTTCCGGTCTGGTCACAAGAACGCTCTGCCCCTGCACCTTCAGATGCTCCGGCGTATCGCTTTCCCAGAAGAGAGTCTGTCCGCCCGCTTCCGAGGGGAGGGTGAAATCATACTGAACATTCTGCACCGTATCGCCGGGGGTCAGCTGAAGAGTCAGAAAATCCAGACCCGCCGAAAACACCGCACTGTCCCAAACCATAGCCGGAAGGGCATACAGACCTTCTTCCGAGATCCACCCATCCCCCGGCAGCTTCCGCAGGGATGAAGCGGATTTGGACTGTCCGATGCCTGCGTGTTCGCTGCCGGCGGAGTTTATATACCAGACGTTTTCCGAAACCAGCGGTACGCTGTCCCCGCCGCAGACCGCTCTGCCTTTTCCGTCCGCCGAGCGTGCCTGTCCGGTGATGATGACCCGGGAGAGTTCCCCCAGGTCCGATGCACGGATACGCCCGATCAGCGCACCGGTCACATCGGTACCATAGCCGTACACCTGCAGTCCGGTATATATATCGGTAATGAAAACACCTGCATTGGAGCAGCCTGTGTCTGTCTGGGTTCGGATCTGCCCGATCAGTGCGCCCACGCCCAGTGTGGAGGTACCGCTTTCCACCCGGACACTGCCGGAGAGCAGGGCAATATTGTCAATGACAACGTAACCCGACACCTGACCTGCCAGGGCGCCCATGGTATAATTTTCGCCGAAGCTGCCCCGGATATCCACTTCTTTCAGGATCAGATTCCGGATCACAGCAGGATCGTCCGGGTCATCGGAGCCAACACTGCCGAAAAGCCCCGCATGGGCACGGGCGGCTACAGAGAAATCCATGGTCAGCCCCCGCAGGGTATGTCCTCTGCCGTCAAAGGTACCGCTGAACACATTGTCGCCGGCAACGATCCCGCAGGCAGATGCCGCACCGCCAATGGCATCCATCTCAAATCCTGTCAGATCCAGATCCGCCGTCAGCACATAGTCCCCGTCCATGGGGAAACCGTCCGCCCGACCGATGGATGCCAGAGCTTCCGCTGTCCCGATGGCAATGGCACCGGCAGGCACGGGATCTGTATCCGGAATTCCATACAGATCGGATGTGTTGTCCGAAACCCACACGATCTCCTCTTCCGCCGGCAGGGGAACGGAAAATTTCTCATCCCTTTCTTCTGCGCTGTTCCCGGAACACCCGGTCACAAACACCCCGCACAGAAAAAACAGACCTATCCGCAGCAGCAGATCTACAACACGCCGCAAAACCACTTCCTCCTTCCGGTATATTTTCCTTATATACAATATATTTTATATACAATATATTTTACCCGATTTTTTCACCGGTGGCAATAGAAAAACGAAAAAAAGAAAAACCTTGTCTGTTTCCGTCCTCACTTCTCCTGCCGGTATTGACAAATCCTCTCCGGTGATGTTACAATATCTTCGCAAATACAGTTTGACTTATATATTCCATAAGGAGAATCATATATCCCATGGAAACCTTCCTCATCTGTCTGGCTGTGGGCATCGCTGCACAGCTCATTGACGGAACCCTGGGCATGGCTTACGGGGTCAGCTGCTCCACCTTTCTGCGAAGTGCCGGGATCAGTTCCGCCATGTCCTCCGCCTGTGTCCATGTAGCGGAGATTTTCACGACCCTTGCTTCGGGCATCTCTCACTTCTCCATGAAAAACGTAAACAAAACCCTCCTGTTCCGTCTGGCAGTCCCGGGCGTGCTGGGCGGCTGTCTGGGTGCCTATATACTGACCAACGTGGACGATTCCGTGATCTCGCCTCTCATCAGTGCCTATCTGGTGGTCATGGGTATCGTCATCGTCTCCAAAATGTTCCGGAAGTCCGATGGGAACAACGAAAAGAAAATCGGCTTCTGGGTCTGCCCCCTGGCTCTGGCGGGCGGTTTTTCCGATTCCCTGGGCGGCGGCGGATGGGGACCGGTGGTCACATCGACACTGGTGGCGGCCAATCATGACGTCCGCAAAACCATCGGTTCGGTCAACACGGCGGAGTTTTTTGTTACACTGGGGGAAAGCGTGGTGTTTCTTCTGACTTTGCCGGATCTGACGCAGTTTCTCCCTTCCATTGCGGGGCTGATCGCAGGTGGTGTCATTGCGGCGCCGCTGGGAGCGATCCTGTGCCGGAAGCTGCCGGTAAAACCGCTTCTCGGGATCGTGGGCGGCGTGATCATCCTCATCAACGGCTGGAAGCTGATTTCCGCATTTTTATAAGAAACGGCGGCTTTTTATCAGGAAATAGCGAAATATACGTTCAAAAACCGGCTGCAAACGGCAGAAAATACAGAAAACGGCAAAGAAATTTCCTTCATCTTCCGGTATCCGCTTGACAGAACGGTTTATTTATGCTATACTTTGTTAAACGTCTATTTGGACGAGAGGAAAAAATTAAATATTTTTTATTTAATGGAGGAAGACCCAATGAAAAAGTTTCTCGCACTGTGCCTGGCCGCAGTAATGGCTCTGGCATCTGCATCCATGATCGCTGCTGATGACGGCATCATGCTCATCTCCGAAGCACCCGTAGAAGTAGCTGAAGAAGTTGTTATCTCCGGCGTGAAGGCTCCCGCAACCGCTCCCATTTTCGGTCTGCCCAGAACCGTTAAGGTTACTGTTGACGCTACCGAAGGCGGCAAGGTAAACGCTCCCGCAAAGTTTATCGCTGCTATGGCTTCTACCCGTTCCTTCACCGTTACCCCCGATGAAAGCTACGAAGTTACCGACATCATCGTAAACGGCGTATCCTACGGTCCCGCTTACAAGGTTGTTCTGAAGAACATCGCCACCAACCTGGACATTCAGGTTAAGTTTGCGCAGAAGATCGTTGAAGTGTTCACTCCCGTGTACGCTGAAACCTTCGACGGCGAAACCAAGTGGACCAAGGGCGGTCACATGGATTCCGTTGCAGTTGCTGACGGCGTTCTGAACGCTGTTTCCATTGGCGGCGACCCCAACATCAACCATCCCGAAGCATTCGGTCTGAACTGTGACGACATCGACGTAATCCGCGTTAAGTTCGTAAACAACACCGAAGACACCAGATTCCAGATCTTCTTCACCAACGAAGCTAACCCCGGTTACAGCGAAGCTGGCTCCTTCAAGGCTACCTCTGTTATCGGCGAAAACGAACTGGTTATCTACACTGCTGACAACGCTCTGTGGACCGGTACTCTGGCTAACATGCGTATCGACCTGGCTAACGGCGCTGGTTCTTTCGTAGTAGATTCCATCTCCTTCGAAACCGTTACCTACGAAGTTGTTAAGTAATTTTCCCCTGTAAAAGCAAACAGAGCATGTCATTTTTGGCGTGCTCTGTTTTTGCATAACCGGACTATTTCAGCTATATTCAACTATAGTATACCAGCAAATGGAGGTTTTATATGGACATTACGAAATTCTATGCTGTACCCGGCGAAGGTCCTCTGGACGAAATCAAATTCCACGGCGGTTTCTTCGGCATTTTCCGCACGGTGGCCTGCATCGGCGACAGTCTTTCCTCCGGAGAAATGGAATCGCTGGACGCAGACGGCAACCGTGGGTATCACGACTATTTTGAATATTCCTGGGGACAGTACATGGCTCGGGCAGCGGGTGTTACGGTACACAACTTCTCCCGGGGCGGCATGACTGCCAGTGAGTACATAAACTCCTTCGCAGAAGCAAAAGGCTTCTGGGATCCTGCGCTCGCTTCTCAGGCATACATCCTTGCCCTGGGTGTAAACGATGTACTGAACCGGGGACAGGCACTGGGCACCATTGACGATGTGGACATGGACACAGTAGATGGTCCCATTCCGGACACCTTCGCAGGGTATTACGGTCGTGTACTGGCAAAGTACAAAGCCATTTCCCCCAAGGCACGCTTCTTCCTTGTGACCATGCCCCAGGGCGAACAGGACGATGCCCGCAAGAGTGCCCACGCCGCTCTGCTCCATCAGATTGCGGAAAAGTATCCCTTTGTCTACGTTATTGACCTGACCCGCCACGCCCCCCGCCACGACGCCCAGTTCCGTCGTCACTTCTACATGGGCGGGCACCTCAATGCGGCAGGCTACCAGATGACCGCCTGGCAGGTCATGACCTACATCGACTGGCTCATTCGTCAGCATCCCGAAGACTTCACCCAGGTTGCGTTTATCGGTCGCGGTGGGGTGCATCACTGCGGACACAAGTGGTGAGTGCTGGCTGAGGGGGTACTAAAATCAGCTTGCTGATTTTTCGGTTTCTGCGAAGCAGAATACCGGGGAGACGGTCGCTTTTTGAAATAAAACCCCTGTTTCGCACAGCGAACACAGGGGTTTTATTTCAAAAAGCCGCGTCTCTCCTTCCAAACGTCTTGTACTACTCTCCCACTGTAAAGAGCGCAAAAAGCCCCCCACCCGGACAGGGCAGAGGGCAAAAGGAAGGCTTAGTGGATGATGGTGGGATGACCGTGGATGGCCGGCAGGGGATGAGGACGAACAACTTCGCCGCCGGATTCGTAGGAATCGATGCAGGCAAAGATGTATTCCATGGTAGCCAGAGCATCACGACCGGAGGAACGGAGGTGTTCCTTGGGGATTTCGTTCACCAGATCTTCGTAGAATGCGTTGATACGGATCGGGAAGGTGGCGTTGAAATCGGTCACACCGGTGTTCATGATTTCGGGATCCTTGCCGTTTTCCCAGTAGGTCAGCTTTTCTACGCAGTTTTCAATGCAGAAGGTGCCGTGAGTGCCGGCAAGCTCGAAGCTCCACCAGCCGCCCAGACCGAACATGGCGTCACCGCGCTGGGAAAGGAGATAACCAACCGCGCCGTTCTGGAATCTCATGTGAACGGACTGGATGGAGAGCATCAGGTCTTCGGACTGACGGCGTGCGCCGGGCTTGTCCATGAACGCCTGAACGTGGGTGATGTCGCCGCAGTAGTGACGCATTACGGAGAAGGGATGGGTCAGGAATGCCTTTGCGTGGGAGTAGGGCATCTGCCAGCGGGAGTTCTTGTCAACGCGGTTTACGTTGACGGAGCTGCCGTCGAAGCCTACTTTCATCATTGCGTA
>JAFZET010000216.1 GCA_017560565.1 Clostridia bacterium
CCCCGGCAGCCGCCACAAATGTCCCGTTCACCGGCTGGGAAACCGCCCGCAGCGTACCGGTGTACAGCAGGGTATCCGTCCCCTGACCGCTTTTTTCGGGAATCACCGAATAGGTGCGTACCGTAGCCCGGCAGATTCCCAGTATTTCCGTTTCGGCAAAGAGATCCGCTGTGCAGATTTCCACCCATGCCGCACTGCCGGTCAGTTCCCGGTCGGCAATATCCCGGAGCTTTTCGATCACCGGATTGCCGGTATATACTTCAAATTCATAATCCACCACAGGGGCATACCCGGTCACATCCGTCCGCTTGACACTTTCGTGGATGTAACGCCGCTGGTAATGTATGGCATGCTTGGATTCCATAAATTCCGTAAACCCTTCCCCGATCAGCGACCATACCGGGGCATCTGCCGTTCCGGTGTTCATATAATGCCGCCTCTGGGCACGGTTTACAATTTTGCTTTCCGCCATTGTCTGTCCTTTCCTCTGTATCTATTCCGCCTGCCTGCATCGCTTTTCGATGACAAACGCCGCCCGGTATACCGCAGTCCCATCGTCCCGCCGTTCCGTCAGCGCAGGCATATCCGTGATCCTGCAACGACCGTATACCGGATCGCCGTATGTTTCCGGCACAAAGGCTTCCAGTGCCCGGCACAGCAGACAGAACCGATCCAGTTCCTTTTCCAGTGCCGCAGGAGAGCTTCCGTCCACCCGCAGTGTCACCGCAAAGGGCATCTCCAGCCGACAGGATCCGTCCACATACCGGTGCCGCACCACCCTCTCCGGCAGTGCCGAAACCGTTCCCGCAGGCAGATGCTTTCCCGCCATATGTGCGCCCGCCAACCCGCTGTCTCCGGACTGGGGCAGAAACGGTTCTCCCTCCGCCATGTATCCGTTCAGATGGTCACAGAGCATCCGCAGCAGCAGTCCATAGTCCCGCATCTTTCCGCCTCCTTCATTCTGCCGTAATCACGATCCCCCGTATCAGCCCGATGCCCGGTTCCGCCGCCACCGAAGTGATCCGCCAGCAGGGAATCCCCTCATGGGAAGATACCTCCCCTGCCGCAACCAGATCCCCCGGTGTAAGACCTGCCGTCTCTGCCGATACCGTGCTGCCGTCTTCTCCGTACAGTCTGGCAAAATGGTTCCGGATCCGCAGAGTCAGGCGGTTTTTCCCCATACCGTCCCCAAAGACTCCCTGTACCGATTCCGCCATCCCGCCCCGGCAGACAAACCGCTGCCACACCGGCGCATATTCCATGGTAAAATCACCGGTTCTGTGAAAGATCGTCCAGATTCCGTTTTCCATACCGTCAAATCCTCCCTCAGATCCAGCCCCCGGCCAGACCCGCCTGCCGCAGATACCCCAGTGCCCCGGCAGAAACCGGCATACCGCCAACCCGGACAATCCCGGGATGCAGTTCGGTTCTGACAGCTCCGGCAGATTCCGCCGCCACAGGTCTGTCCAGTCCGGATTCCAGTTGGGCACATACCGCCATCTGTACCGCTGTC
>JAFZET010000217.1 GCA_017560565.1 Clostridia bacterium
AAGCTCTGGAATTTGTCCGTACTCTGACCTTTGACGAAACGGAGATGACCATTGCCAGGGAAATCCTGAAAGAACTGAAGAGCCGGCTTTCCTTCCTTGTCAGCGTGGGGCTGGAATATCTTACCCTCTCCAGACAGGCCGGTACCCTTTCCGGCGGCGAAGCACAGCGGATCCGGCTGGCTACACAGATCGGTTCTTCCCTGGCAGGGGTGCTGTACATTCTCGACGAGCCTTCCATCGGTCTGCACCAGCGGGACAACACCCGGCTCATTGCCACCCTGAAAATGCTCCGGGATCAGGGCAACTCCGTGATCGTGGTGGAACATGACGAAGAAACCATGCTCTCCGCCGACTATCTGATTGATATCGGTCCCGGTGCGGGGATCCATGGCGGCAATATCATCGCCTGCGGTACTCCGGCGGAAGTGGCGGAAAATCCGGATTCCCTCACCGGTGCGTATCTGTCCGGCAGACGGGCTATTCCGGTGCCTGCCATCCGCAGAGCCGGAAACGGGAAGTCCTTAACCATTGTGGGTGCCAGAGAACACAATCTGAAAAACATCGATGTGACCATTCCGCTGGGGTGCTTTGTCTGTGTCACAGGCGTCTCCGGTTCGGGCAAGTCTTCCCTGATCAACTCCATTCTGTATCAGCGGCTGGCACACGATCTGAACCGTGCCATCACGTATCCCGGCGCACACACCCGTATCGACGGTGAGGAGCATCTGGACAAGATCATCGCCATCGACCAGAGTCCCATCGGACGTACGCCCCGTTCCAATCCCGCCACCTATACGGGACTGTTCAACGACATCCGTGATCTGTTCGCCAAGACCCCCGGTGCTAAAATGCGGGGATTCGGTCCGGGACGGTTCTCCTTCAACGTAAAGGGCGGTCGGTGCGAAGCCTGTGAAGGAGACGGGGTCAGGAAAATTGAAATGCACTTCCTTGCCGACGTTTATGTAAACTGCGATATGTGCAAGGGCAAACGGTATAACCGTGAGACTCTGGAAGTCAAATACAAGGAAAAAAGCATTGCGGATGTGCTGGAAATGACGGCGGAAGAGGGAGTCTCCTTCTTCTCGGAAATTCCGAAAATCGCTTCCCGTCTGAAGCTGCTCTGTGATGTGGGGCTGGGGTATATCAAAATCGGACAGTCCTCCACCACCCTTTCCGGCGGGGAAGCACAGCGGGTCAAGCTGGCTACCGAGCTTTCCAAGCGGCAGACCGGGCGCACCATCTACATTCTGGACGAACCCACCACCGGGCTCCATTCCGCCGATGTGGAAAAGCTGATCGCCGTATTGGAACGGCTGGTGGAACAGGGGAACTCCATTGTGGTCATCGAGCACAATCTGGACGTCATCAAAACCGCCGACCACATCATCGACATGGGACCGGAGGGCGGCGACAGAGGCGGTACGGTCATTGCGGAAGGCACACCGGAAGAGGTTGCCTGCTGTCCCCACTCCTGGACAGGACGGTATCTCCGGGAAAAGCTGGGGATGCAGCCGTGGAACGACGGGGAATAAAGGATTCCATATATCATTTTTGTACACAGGACAGCTGAAAGCCGGCTGTCCTGTGTTTTTTCACAAAAACTGTTGAAATATTGCACCGGATATGATATACTGCTGACAAATCAATACATAAGGAGAACTGCAACATGAAGAAATGGATCGTCTTTTTTCTGACAGCAGCCATGCTCGCCGGTATGACGGCCTGCGGGGACAGCACCGCTGAAGAAACCTCCTCTGTAACTGTAAATGAAGAACATACCGCTGCTGCGGAAACCGAAACTACCGATCCGGCGGAACTGGACGAACTGCCCATCGACAATATGGAGTATGCGGGATACACCTTCACCGTCATGAGCTTTGACTTCCCGGATGCGGCGATTGCCTGGCGGGTAGATGATATCTATACGGAGGAACTGAACGGAGAACGGATCAATGACGCTGTTTTTGAAAGGAATCTGGCTATGACTGACCGGTTCGGCGTAACCGTTGCCCAGAATCTGGTGAACAGAGACACCGTCCTTGCCGAATTCAAACAGCTGGTGACTGCCGGTGACGATGCTTTTGATCTGTTCCAGTGCGGTGCCATGAACCAGTGCAGTCTGGCAGCGGAGGGCTATCTGCTGGACATGGCTGAAATAGACTACATCAATTTCAGCAAGGTATGGTGGGACAGAAGTGCAATGGAAGGGCTCACCGTGGGCGGGCGCATCTATCAGGCCTTCGGAGACAACAGCCTGAACAGCAAGAAAGCCACGCTGGTTGTACTGTTCAATAAAGCGCTGGCTGAGGATGCCGGTCTGCCCGATCTGTATGATACGGTCAAAGAAGGAGACTGGACACTGGATCAGCTGACTGTTTTTGCCGAGCAGCTGGCACTGGACGAAAACGGTGACGGTCTGATGGTCTGGGGGGATGACACCTTCGGCGTAGGTCTGGAAAGCGGCGTGGGTGTATGGGCTTTCTCCTCCTCCGGGCTGACCACTTTCGATGTGGATGACGATGGAAATGCCGTATACAAGCTGGGAGATTCCGCCTGTCTGGATGCCATGGAGATCGTCAACCGATTCATGAACTCTGCCCCCCAGGCGATCATCAACTGCAACACGGTCAATCATGAATACAAAAACAATTTTGTGGAATTCCGGAACCTGTTCATG
>JAFZET010000218.1 GCA_017560565.1 Clostridia bacterium
AGTGATCCTCTCTGTATTCCTTCAGGGCTTTCATCATGATGGGATGCTCGTCTTCCTCCATTCCAAGCTTGGCGGGAATATAGTCCCCCAGTGCAGAGGCTTTTGTGGTATCAAAATCATCCACTTTGGCTTTGTATACCTGCGCTTTATCCGTAAAGAACAGCAGCTCTGCCGTATTGTCAGTTTCTTCGGCATTGGCGATCTCGTCCCCGTCTTTCAGCTTCTGCTCGTCCGCCACACGGAGTGACTGTCTGGTGATCTTTTTGAAATAGCCCTCCTTGGTCAGCACCACGTAAACTGCGTAACTTTCGGTGGGCTCTTCCTCCGGGACATCCGGAATATCGTCCGCATAAATGATCTGGGTCTTTCTGGGTTTGCCGTATTTCTTTTTCACCTGCTGCAGCTGCTTGACAATCAGATCCTTGATCCGCAGGTCATCGCCGATGGTCGCTTCCAGCTCGGCAATCTCCTTCTGCAGAGATTCGATCTCCTTGATCCGTTCAATGATATACTCCCGGTTCAGGTGACGCAGTTTAATTTCTGCGATGTACTCCGCCTGGATCTCATCGATGCCGAAGCCTTCCATCAGACGGGGCACCACTTCGGTTTCCTTTTCGGTTTCCCGGACGATCCGTATGGCTTTGTCGATATCCAGCAGGATCTTGCCCAAAGCCCGGAGCAGATGGAGTTTTTCCTTCTTTTTCCCCAGTTCGTACGTCAGCTCCCGGCGGACACAGCCCATCCGGAACCGGATCCATTCCAGCAGAATAGAACGTACGCCCAGAAGTCTGGGGGTTTTATCAATCAGCACATTGAAATTGCAGGAGAAAGTATCTTCCAGCGTTGTAAGCCGGAACAGCTTGGCCATCAGAGCATCCGGATCGGTACCTCTGCGCACATCAAGGGTCAGCTTGAAGCCGGACAGATCAATTTCGTCCCGCACATCGGTGATCTCCTTGACTTTCCCTTCTTTCACCAGATCCAGAATCCGCTTCAGGATGATTTCAATGGAGGTGGTATAGGGAATCTGCAGGATCTCGATACAGCTTTTCTGCTTGTCGAAAGCATATCTTGCCCGGAGCCGGAAGGAACCTGTGCCGGTTTCGTAGATCTTCTTCATCTGCTCCCGGTCGTAGATCAGGTTTGCTCCCCCTGCAAAGTCCGGTGCGGCAATCAGATCCAGTAGTTTTTCGGATGAGGTATTGGGATTCTTCAGCAGAGCGATGGTTCCGTCACAGATTTCCGCCAGATTGAAAGAACAGATGCTGGACTGCAGACCTACGGCGATCCCGGTGTTGGGGGAAACCAGCACATTGGGGAAAGTGGTGGGCAGCAGTGCAGGCTCCTGCATGGTGTTATCGTAATTGGGTACCATATCCACGGCGTTTCTGTCGATTCCGGCGAATACCTCCGCACAGAAGGAATCCAGTTTCACTTCTGTATAACGAGGGGCGGAAAAGGCCATATCCCGGCTGTACTGCTTGCCGAAGTTCCCCTTGTTGTCCACGAAGGGATGGAGCAAAGCCTCGTTCCCCCTGGTAAGACGCACCATGGTTTCGTAGATCGCCATATCCCCGTGGGGGTTGAGACGCATAGTCTGTCCCACCACATTGGCACTTTTGGTTCTGGCACCGGTCATCAGTCCCATTTTATACATGGTATACAGCAGTTTCCGGTGGGAGGGCTTGAATCCGTCTATTTCCGGAATGGCTCTGGCCACAATCACCGTCATGATGTACGGCATATAGTTTTTCTCGATGGTTTCCGTGATCGGCTGATCCTGTATAACGGCAGGGGTGATCTCTGCCGGTTTGTCGATTTTCTTTCTTGCCATGTTTTCCTCTGTAATTCCGGTTCTTTATAGTACAGTATTATTTGCTGCAATATTATGTTTACAGGCATCCGCCCGCTCAGATCTCCACAATTTCGCCTCCGGCTGCACGGATGATCCGGTTGTAATATGCCAGTGCGATGCCATGGTCTGCCGGGAGACGGGCATACAGGGTTTCGTACCCCCGCTGATCCGCCTGCCGCAGCAGTGCAAAGAGTCGGCGTGCGTGTTCGGCTTCGTCGTCCGCTCTGCCAAGAGACAAAACGGTTCCTGTGGAAAACTGTGCACTTTCTTCCTCAGCCGCCAGAACGCCGTAGTGTCCGGTACCGTGCGCCTTCACATACGCCGCATAGGCAGCCGCATCCGGTGCTTTGATCAGGATCACCTGACACCGGGGAGAGTAATGCTTGTACTTCATCCCCGGAGACTGGGGTTTGTCGCCAGCTTTTCCGGGATCGGTCACGGCTTCCGCCACCCTAACGCTTCCGCAGACAGCTGCCAGCATATCCTCCGTAACAGCACCCGGACGCAGAATAACACAGCCGTTATCATCCGGTTCCAGTGCGATCACAGTGGACTCCACCCCGATACTGCAGGGGCCGCCGTCCAGAATCAACGGAATCTTTCCCTGCAGATCCTCATAAACGTGGGCGGCTGTGGTAGGGGAGGGTTTCCCGGAGCTGTTGGCACTGGGAGCCGCAATGGGGTGTCCGGATACACGGATCAGTTCCCTTGCCGCCGGATGTGCCGGACAGCGGATCGCTACCGTCTGCAGCCCCCCGGACACCGTATCCGGAATTACATCCTTTTTGGACAGGATGATGGTCAGGGGACCCGGCATATACTTTTCGGCAAGTGCATAATACAGCGGCGTGGTATGGGCGATATTTTCGGCATCTGCTGGTTCTGCCACATGAACGATCAGAGGATTGTCCCCCGGGCGTCCCTTCGCCGCATATATCTTACCGGCAGCTTCGGCAAACAGGGCACTGCCGGCCAGTCCGTACACCGTTTCCGTGGGGATTCCCACAAGCTCACCGGCACAGATGTATTCTGCCGCCTTTTCAATCGCTCTGCCGGCGTTTTCATCCAGCAGAGAATAGATTTCTGTTTTCATATTTCAGGTAATCGTCTTACTGTTCGCTGCCACTGGAACGGAGTCTTTCCGCAGTCTCTGCCGTTGCCAGTGCGTCAATCATGTCGTCAATTTCTCCATTGAGGAATGCTTCCAGACTGTGAATGGTGTGTCCGATACGGTGATCGGTGATCCGGCTCTGGGGATAGTTGTAGGTGCGGATACGTTCGCTTCTGTCCCCTGTCCCCACCTGGGATCTGCGCTGGCTGGCGATCTTATCGTTCTGCTCCTGCAGCTTCATGTCATACAGCTTGGTTTTCAGCAGCTTCAGGGCCTTGTCCTTGTTCTTGTACTGGCTTCGTTCATCCTGGCATTCGATCACAATTCCGGTAGGCTTGTGGATCATACGGATGGCAGATTCCGTTTTATTTACGTGCTGACCGCCCGCACCGCTGGATTTTATGGTTTCAATCTCCAGATCCGCCGGATTGATCTCGATCTCCACATCTTCCGCTTCCGGCAGAACCGCCACAGAAGCTGTAGAGGTATGGATTCTGCCTGCCGTTTCCGTTTCCGGTACACGCTGCACCCGGTGTACGCCGCTTTCGTATTTCAGGCGGGAATATGCGCCTTCTCCGGAAACCATAAAGGTGATTTCCCGATAGCCGCCCAGTCCCGTTTCGTTCATGCTGACCACTTCGGTCTTATACCGTCTTGTGTCCGCATACATGGAGTACATCCGGTACAGTACCCCGGCAAACAGTGCCGCTTCATCCCCGCCCGCACAGGCACGGATTTCCACAACCACATTTTTATCATCGTTGGGGTCTTTCGGCAGCAGCAGAATGGTCAGTTCTTCTTCCAGACGGGCCAGTGCTTCCTTGCC
>JAFZET010000219.1 GCA_017560565.1 Clostridia bacterium
CGAGACGGAATCGAAAACGATCATGTCTCCGGAACGGACGGTTCTGTATATCTTCTCCCACTCCTTACGTCCTTCAATCTTCCTGCCGGTGAAAGCCTCCCTGATGATAATTGCAGTGGGATAAACATTTAATATGTTGCGCACCTGACGTTCAATGTTCTGTTTCTTCTGGGATATTCTGCAGTATCCGTATATAGCCATCTTTGCATTTCCTTTCTATTACTCATATGCAGCTGTGAATCGTGTTGTAATTGTCTCAAACAAAACGTTCGATATATTTGCGACGCTTTTTCCACATGTATTTCAACAGGTTTTTGATAAAGTTTGCTACGATTTTATGTACCGTCTTTTTTGATACGATTCTTCATAGATATCTATACGAATACAGGAAGTCATTTGCACCGAAAATTTACACACCTTATGTTGAATCATGTCGCACAAAATGGTATCATAATATATATAGACTGAAACGGAGGCAATCGTATGGAACAAAAGCAATATGTATGCATCGACCTGAAATCCTTTTACGCCTCCGTGGAGTGCATCGAACGTGGACTGGATCCCATGACCACCAACCTGGTGGTGGCGGATGTAAGCAGAACGGAGAAAACGATCTGCCTTGCCGTCACCCCCTCACTGAAGGCATACGGTATTTCCGGGCGTGCGAGACTGTTTGAAGTAATCCAGCAGCTGAAGGTGGTCAATGCCAAACGTCAGCAGAATGCACCGGGCAGAAAGCTCACTGGTTCCTCATGGAATGATGTGGAGCTGAAAGAGAATCCGTCTCTTGCAGTAGACTACATCGCAGCTCCGCCGCAGATGGCACACTATATGGATGTAAGCACAAAGATCTACCAGGTGTACCTCAAATACATCGCACCGGAAGATATTCATGTTTATTCCATCGACGAGGTGTTCATTGATCTGACTTCCTATCTGAAGCCCAGCGGCTTGACAGCCCGGCAGTTCACCTCCATGATGATTGCGGATGTATTAAAGACAACCGGCATCACCGCAGCCGCCGGAATCGGAACAAACCTGTATCTTGCCAAGATCGCCATGGACATTGAAGCCAAGCACGCAGAGCCGGATGAAAACGGTGTTCGTATTGCGGAGCTGGATGAGATGACATACAAACAGAAGCTATGGAGCCATCGTCCACTGACGGATTTCTGGCGTGTCGGTCATGGGTATGCGAAGAAGCTGGAAGAAAATGGACTGTACACCATGGGTGACATCGCCCGCTGTTCGCTGGGAAAAGACGGCGCGTATTATAATGAAGATCTCCTGTTCAAGCTGTTCGGCGTCAATGCAGAGCTGCTGATCGACCATGCCTGGGGATACGAGCCATGCACCATTGCTGAAATTAAGTCATATAAGCCGGAAACAAACAGCATCGGCTCTGGACAGGTTCTGCAGTCGCCGTACACCTTCGAGAAAGCGAAGCTGGTAGTAAAGGAGATGACCGACCTTCTGGTTCTCGATCTGGTCGATAAGAATCTCGTCACCGACCAGATGGTACTGACCATCGGTTACGATGTGGAGAACCTGCAGGGTAAGAGCAGCTACAGAGGTGAGGTTACAACCGATCATTACGGCAGAAAGATTCCCAAGCATGCACATGGAACCGCGAACCTTGATCGGCAGACTTCATCTACCAAACTCATCATGGATGCTGTGATGGAACTGTACGACCGGATTGTGAATCCCGATCTACTGGTGCGCCGGATCAATCTGACCGCATGCAAGGTTGTGGATGAGAGCGACGCTGTGACATACGGTACCGGTGAACAGCTGGACATATTTACTGACTATGCAGAACTGGAGCGTAAGCGTTCGGAAGAAAAAGCGGCGCTGCAGCGTGAGAAGAATATGCAGAAGGCTGTTCTGGAGCTGAAG
>JAFZET010000220.1 GCA_017560565.1 Clostridia bacterium
GGACTGACCCTGACGGTGGTGTGGAACACAGGGGGGTACGAATCCGCCGCTGTGCTGGAAGCCCTTGACGGACTGGTGGATGTGTATCTGACCGACTTCAAATACGCCGATCCGGCACTGGCAAAGCTCCTTTCCCATGCGGAAGACTACCCGGAACGGGCGGCGGAAGCACTGGCGGTGATGGTACGGCAGACCGGGTCGGTACGGTTTGACGAAAACGGGATGCTTGTCCGGGGCGTGATCCTGCGCCATCTGTGCCTGCCGGGACAGAGGAAGGATTCCATGGCGGTTCTGCAGCGGGCGGCGTCCATCATCGATCCGGCGGCTGTGCGGCTGTCCCTGATGCGGCAGTACACACCGGAGTTCCTGGCTGAGTATCTTGCGGCGTGTCCCACAGAGGGGATTCCCAAGGCTCTGCTGCGGCGGGTGACGGAGTTTGAGTATCAGTCCGTGCTGGACGAAGCACTGCGGCTGGGATTTGACGGGTATACCCAGGAGAAGGAGTCTGCCGTGCGCCGGTATACGCCGGATTTTCTGTGAAAAGCCGGATTTTCTGTGAAAAAAGAGGGATTTTGCTTTGAAGAAGAATTACATATATGCGGTGGTGACGGTTCTCATCTGGTCCACTATGGCGGCTGTGGTGAAGAAAATGCTGTACGATATTCCCAGTCTGGAAGCACTGTCCGTCAGCAGTTTTCTGGCGTTTCTGTTTCTTCTGCTCATGAATCTGAAAACCGGTGCCATCCGGGAAATGAAACGGTATTCCGTCAAGGACTATGCGGTCATGGGCGGGCTTGGGTTTATCGGGCTGTTTTTGTATTCCGCTCTGTACTACTACGGTCTGGCACAGCTTACCTCCCAGGAAGCGTGCATTCTGAATTATCTGTGGCCCATCATGCTGGTAGTCTTTTCCTGCATCATTCTGAAAGAGAAGTTTACCTTCACCAAAGGGGCGGCCATGCTCTGCTCCTTTGCTGGCATTGTCATTCTCTCGCTGGGGGGCGGCGGTTCGTCCGGGGGAAATGCTGCAGCCGGCATGATCAGCTGCGTGATTGCGGCGGCCTGCTACGGGCTGTTCTCGGTGCTGAACAAAAAAGCCGCTTACAACCAGAACATTTCCATGATGGTGGTCTGGCTGGCGGCGGCGGTCTGCTCCATGGTGCTGGGGCTTGTGACGGAAACATGGGTACCCATCCGTGGGACACAGTGGCTCGGGATGCTGTGGCTGGGGGTCGTGGTGGATGCGGTGGCGTATCTGCTATGGGCGCTGGCACTGAACGGGGCGGAAAACTCGGCAAAAATCGCCAATCTCGCCTACCTGACGCCGTTTTTGTCCCTGGTGGTGTCGGCTGTCTTTCTGGATGAAAAAATCACGCTGCGGGCACTGACCGCTCTGGTTTTCATCATCGGGGGGATACTGGTGCAGAGTATCTGCGAAACCCGGCGGGGAAAACGGTGAGGGGACGGTCTGCGGGCAGAGTACCGTAAAACGGCAAAGAAAAAGTCAGGCACTTCGGCTGCCCGGCTTTTTTGTTTCTACAGCTGTATTTTCCTGCAAAATCCGAAATTTTGTTTGCCTTTTTCAGGTTTCTGTGCTATACTGTATTCATCAACATCCCGCCAAAGGAGACTGTCATGCAGAATCTGTTTGCTTCTCTGAATCCCGCACAGCTTGCCGCCGTTACCGCTACCGAGGGGTATGTGCGCATTATTGCGGGTGCCGGTTCCGGGAAGACCAAGACACTGACCCACCGGTATGCCTATCTGGTGAAAGCCGCCGGGATCCATCCCTCCAATGTGCTCTGCGTGACCTTTACGAGTAAGGCGGCGGGGGAAATGAAGCGGCGTGTGCGTGCCCTGATCGGGGACGGGTACGACAATTCCCTGATCACCACCTACCACGGCTTCTGTGTCCGGGTGCTGAGAGAGGATATTTTCCGCCTGTTCTATCCTCAGTCCTTTGTGATTCTGGATGAGAGCGACCAGAAAAGGCTCCTTTCGGAAATCTACGGGGAAATGGATCTGAAAATGGACAGAGCCACCTTTGAGAATATCCTGGACATGGTGCACCGGCTTAAATCCACGGAAGACTACGTGGATGCACTGATCGCCGGACAGACCGACACCATAGCCGTGCCGTCTGCGGATCCCACCCACCCGCCGGAACCGCTGGAGGTGGACATCATCCGTCGGTATCTGGCAAGGCAGAAGAAGATTTTCGGGTTGGACTTTGACGATCTGGTGTCCTTTGCCTTTACTATATTCAAAAAATTCCCGGAAGTCAGAGAAAAGTGGGCGGAACGGCTGTACTATATTCAGGTGGACGAGTTTCAGGATTCCTCTGCCAGAGAGCTGCGCCTTCTGACCATGCTTTCCGGGCAGCACCGGAATCTGTTCGTGGTGGGAGACCCTGACCAGAACATTTACGAGTGGCGGGGGGCGGATATGTCTATTCTGGTGGACTTTGACAAGACCTTTCCCGGTACCCAGACCATTCTGCTGAACCAGAATTACCGTTCTGTGGGGCATATTCTCACCTGTGCCAATACCCTGATCGCAAAGAATCAGCACCGGATCCCCAAAGATCTGTTTACGGCAGGGGAAAACGGGGCGGATGTGATCCATCTCCACGCAAAATCGGAAACGGAAGAGGGACGGTATATCACCGATGAGATCCGCCGCCTCCACGGGGAAGGCGTGGCGTACAAGCAGATCGCCATTCTGTACCGCTCCGGTTTTCTCTCCCGTGCCGCCGAACAGGCACTGATGAACGCCGGGATTCCCTATGAGCTCTACGGCAGTGTGCGGTTCTACGAGCGGATGGAGATACGGGATGCGCTGGCGTATCTGAAACTGCTGCGGTGGGACGATGACGAGGCTTTTGAAAGAGTCATCAACACCCCCAAACGCTCTTTCGGGAAGGCGAAAATGGCGGCTCTGCGCTCCTTTGCAGCGGAAGAAAACTGTTCCCTGTACGAAGCACTGCGGCGGTACCGGACCTCTCCGGTATTTGCCCGGTCGGGCGCCTCCGCTTTTGTGGATCTGATCGACAGCCTGCGGCAGAACGCTATGACCAGACAGGTTTCCGATGTGATCGGGGATGTGCTGACAGGATCCGGGTATGAAGACTACATCCGGCAGAACGGTTCCATGGAGCGGCTGGACAATCTGGCGGAATTCAAGCGGACGGCATGGCAGAGAGAACAGGAATACGGCGAGGCGTACACACTGGATCTGTTCCTGCAGGAAGCGGCACTGGAGGAGACAAGAGAAGAAACGGAGGAGGCGGACAAGGTCAAGCTCATGACCATCCACGCCTCCAAGGGGCTGGAGTTTCCCGTATGCTTTGTGACGGGCATGACTGAGGGAATCTTCCCCTCCGGAAGAACGCTGGAAGAACGGAAGGAAGCGGGGCTGGAGGAAGAACGGCGGCTGTGCTTTGTGGCCATCACCCGTGCCATGTACCGGCTGTATCTGACGGAATCCGAGGGGACAAGCGCCGACAGCTCCCACCGGGCTAAGCGTCCGTCCCGGTTCTTATACGATATCGGCGAGCAGAACTATGTCCGGGTGGGCGTGATCCCGAAAGAGCTGGCGGAAACATCGGAAACCGGTATGGGGACGGCGGAAGCGGCGCTTCTGCCCATCGGGGCGGTGGTGAACCATCCGGTCTTCGGCAGGGGAACGGTGGTGGAAACCGACATGGGCAGGCGGGTATATTACATCCTGTTTGAATCCGGCAGCCGCCGACCGGTGAGTATGGACTACGACTTTGCGGCGGGGGAAGCCATGGCGGCTCTGCGGGATGCGGCGATGGCGGCGGCCAATGCACAGGTGCCGGAAATACTTCCTGTGGAAAAGTCGCCTGTTCCGGTGGAAAATGCGGAAGCACCGGTGCTTTCGGAAACAGATCCTGTGGAAAAGTCGGCAGAACTGCCGGCAGAACTGCCGGAGGAAATGTCTGTGCCGTATCCGGAAGAGGCGGAGATCCCGGAGGGGGCATTGTCCACGGAGATGTTTCTGCCTGCGGATATACCGGAGATGCCCGGTGTCCCGGAAACCTCCGGAAGCCTGCCGGAGATGGAAATGCCGGAGCCGCCGGAGATGCCTGTCCGGTACCGGAATGCACCCTGGGCGCAGCCTGTCTGTGGGGAAGAAAACCTGTGGATGCGGGACGATGTGCC
>JAFZET010000221.1 GCA_017560565.1 Clostridia bacterium
ATCCCCCAGGCCCCCTCAAAACTTTAATATGGGTTTTGGCTGGATATAGTTTCTGCAATTCCATCTGCGCTGACTGTTGAGCGATCCAAGATCTATGTAATAGTAGAGCGAGCTCCTGGGCACCGCACCCAGTCGCCGTAGCCGGTTTTCGATTGCGGGATTTCATTATATCTTATTTCGTGATTTTTTGAGGTAACCTATGGAACAAATTTATACCATACCGGTCAACGAAGCCTTTGAAGATGCTGCCAAACCGGAGACACAGTGCAAATGCCCCTTCTGTCTGATGTACAACCGTCTGGAAGCCAACGAGCTGGATCTGATTCTGGGTGCGTCCATGATGGAGCCGGACGTGCGCCTCAAGACAAATGAACAGGGCTTCTGCAACACCCATTTCAGCCTGATGTTTGAAAGAAGCAAACGGCTTCCCCTGGCGCTGATGCTGGAATCCCATCTGGATTCTCTGGCAAAGGAGCTGACTGTGGGCGGTCTGTTCCCCGCAAAGGCGGCGGAAGCGGCAGGCAAGAGACTGGAAAAGCTGGAACACGAATGCTATGTGTGCGGTCGGATCGAATACAACTTCACCCGCATGGTGGAAACCGCCGCCCTGCTGTGGCAGAGTGATTCCGCATTCCACGACAAGGTAAAGAACATCCAGTATTTCTGTCTGCCCCATTACGGTCAGTTCATCCGTGCGGCAAAGGAACGGCTGTCCAAGAAGGATTTCATCCAGTTTTACGCCGAGATCGCCGAAGTGGAAAACAAGTATTTCGATACCCTTCGTGAAGACGTAAGCTGGTTCTGCAAGAAGTTCGACTACCGCTATACGGAAGAGCCCTGGGGCAACGCCAAGGACGCGCCGGAACGGGCACACGCTTTCCTCTCCGGTACTCTGCACGTACAGGAGCAGGAAGACCCCACCAAGAAAAATTCCGGCGGGCTGACCTGACCTGCCGGGCGGGCTGACTTGACCTGCCGGGCGGGCTTACTTGAGACATACCGGACGGGCTGACCTGAGCCTTTGTCTCTGAACAGAAAACAGAAAAGACCCAACGGGCGGTGTGCGCTGAGCAGAACCTGTACCCCCCGAAGGGTCTTTCTTATTTTATTTATTCCTTCTGCATCGGAGCGGGGCAGGTGCAGAGTTCAAATCCTCCGCCGATGCCGCTGGGCTCACCCGTGCCTTCCAAAAGAAGACGAAGTTCCCGCCACTGACCGGGTTTTCCGGAAAAGAGAAATTCCAGTTTGCCGTCGCCATGGATTTCCTCCGGATTGTCAAGGAGTGTTTCCCCGTCCAGGACTGCTGCAATATGTTTTGCCGCAACCCGCAGTATCCGCAGAGAACATATTTCCCCTTCCTGAATATTTCTCGGTATCTGGATCGGAATCCGGTACAGATGCCAGCCATCGGTGAACCGGGGTTTGAGGCTGGTACTGTCAAATACGATGTGTTCCATGGTGTTCATGTCGTAATCCGGAATCTCCTGCAGAATATCCGGCCGCTTGTCGAAGGGCTGGATGGATACCATGGCGCCATGAAGCATCCGCTGTTCGGTAGAGGGGAGATAGGCAGGCATCTCGCCACGCTGTACTTCTATCTCCAGTACCGCATCTTCCAGCCCCTCGCAGGAGGCTGTGATCCGCAGATGTTCCATATCCGGTACGGAACCGACGATCAGCTGTGCCCGTCCGGTAAAGAGGCGGCGGCAGGACTGACGATCGCTTTCGTGGCTGTTGGGATCACCGTTCCCCACACCCAGCAGTACGCCCCCTTCTACGGTAAACCGAATCAGATCGTCCGCTGTGGGATGGGGAATGCCGTTTTCATCCGTCAGATGGCAGTTTATACAGACCGCATCCCGACCGTCGGCGGCAATGGTTGTTTTGTGTGGCTCAAGAACAATCTTTTTCGGGGTACCGGCAGTGCAGACCCGGCAGATCTCTCCCGCCGGCTGTCCGTTTCGGTAGCCGATTCCTTCCAGTGTGCCGGGGGTAAAGGGAACTTCCCAGAACGCAGGATCACAGGGACCGGCAGGTTTACGACCGAGAGATACACCGTTCAGGCGCAGCTCCGCTTCTTCACAGTTGGTTACAGCCATCACCCGGACAGTCTGACCGTCTGTCCAGTTCCAGTGAGGGAGCAGCATGGTCAGCGGTTCGTCAGTGAAGCAGACCTTGTTCTGCCAATAGAGAGATTTTGGGAATCCGCAGGTGTCAAAGATACCGAACTGGGAACTGATGGAGGGCCACTGATAGGGGGTCGGCTCTCCCCGGTAGTCAAAACCGGTCCAGACACAGATGCCGCCGTACCAGTCATGTTCCGCCGTAAAACGCCAGTTGTCCCGGGTACGGTTGCCCCAGGGAACAAAATCCTCATCATAACCGGCGCAGGTATGCTTTTCCGCATCGGTTTCAAAACAGCCTCTGGTGGACAGAGCAGAGTTGTTTTCCGAACCGAATACCGGCTGATCGGGATACATTTCATGGAATTTTTCTGCAATGGGGAGGGCATAGTTGATGCCGGTCACGTCCATCAGCAGTGCTGTACCGTCGGGATCCAGTGCGCCGCCTCCCAGTGCCCCCGTAAACAGACGGCTGTCATCCCAGCGGGAGATGGCGTGCCGCAGCTTTCGATAGATATAACACCCTTCCGCAGTGGACTGGAGTGCTTCTTCGTTAAACAGGGAGTACAGAACCACAGAAGGATGGTTCCGTGCCTGCCTTGCCAGAGCTTCCGCCTGCCGGATCGCTTCTTCGCCGGATTCAAAATGACGGGGTTCGTCAATGACCAGCATTCCCATCCGGTCGCAGAGGGAGAGCAGGGTCTCGTCAGGCATATTGTGGGAACAGCGGTACGTGTTGCTGCCCAGCTCTTTCAGAAGGGACAGGCGGTATTCCCACACCGATTCCGGAATGGCTGTGCCTACCCCTGCATGATCCTGGTGGTTGCAGGTGCCTTTTAGTTTAATGGGTCTGCCGTTCAGGAGAAAACCGCACTTGCTGTCTGCTGTAAAGGTACGGAACCCGATTTCAGCCGTTTCGCTGTCCTCTGCGCCGTCCTCAGCCATGAGCGTCAGCCGGGCGGTATACAGATAGGGGTCATCCACATCCCAGAGATGGGGAGCGGAAATGGGAAGATCTCCCGATATCAGCAGACTTTCCCCTGCAGGACAGACCTGCACTTCGGATGTTCCGGCGGCAATTTGCATTTTTTTGTCGTACAGTTCGGCGCGGAGAACAAAAGGTGCGCTCCGGGGACTGCAAAGATCGCTGTTTTCCACCAGTGCTTCCCAGTGGAGTGTCCAGCCGTCCCCGCATGGAACAGGCTTCCAGAAAATGCCTTCGTGTGCCAGATGGAGCAGCTCCTTGGCATACAGCTTTACGTCCCGGTAAATCCCTGCGCCTTCGTAAAACCAGCCTTCCAGTGAATAGCCGTCCACTTCCACCGCCAGTGTGTTGGCGCGGTCGCCGAAATACGCCCGTCCGGTGAGATCCACTGCGATGGGTGTATAGGCGGTAAAAGAACGTGCCAACAGGGAACCGTTACAGTAGATCCGTGCCTTCATGGCAATACCGCCGAAGGTCAGGAGAATGTGTTTGTTCCGGTATTCTTCCGGGATAAAAAACCGTTTGCGGTACCAGGCGTTGGACTGTCCTTTGTATCCGTGGGACAGCAGATTGCCGGCGGAAAATTCTGCCTCTGCGGCATAATCGTGGGGCAGCTGAACCACGGACCAGTCGCTGTCGTCATAATGGACAGCCGCCATTCCTCCGGCAGAACCGGCCTGGGTGAACATATACGCCTCTGCGTGGGAAAGTGTTTTCCGGTTCTCTTCAATATTCTGCCGGAAATGCCAGTCCCGGTTCAGGTTCCAGACTTTTCTCATGCCGGAGTTCCCTCACGCAAAAACGGGATTTTGTCGTCTTCGGTGAGATCCAACAGGGTGACGATGTTTTCAAAGTTTTCCCTGGCGGAAGCCAGACCTTCCGGTTTGTGTGCGTCGGAGCCGAAATAGAACTTGCAGCCTTCTTCTTTGGCAATGAAATAGGGCTTCAGGGAGATTTCCCGTTCTTCGTCGGACATATTCAGGGAGGAGAAGTTCAGCTCGATGCCGACACCCTTTGCAGCAGCCTTGGCGAACAGTCGATGATACTCGGAATCCGGAATGGTGGAAAGCACTTCCAGATGATGTCCCATGTAGACCAGGGAGCAGGTCAGGTGCGCAATGCCGATTTTGTGGAAAGGCAGATCCATGTCCAGTACAGCTTCAAAACGGCTGCACCACAGCTTTGCCCGTTCTTCCACCCCTTCATCTCCCCGCAGTGTGAAACCGCCCATGTGCAGGTGGGTCGTGGGGATGATGATGAAATCCAGCTTTTCCATCACAGCGGGGGATACACCAACGGTACCGTCCGGCAGCTGATCTGTTTCGCAGCCGAAGAGGAATCTCGTACCGTCTGCCTGGGGCAGGGGCAGGGATTCGCAGATCCGTTCATAGGGCTGCTGGGCGTAAAACCAGAAATTTTCCGCACCGGGTACGGCGGGGTCCCACATATGGTCGGTCAGGCACAGGGTCTTCAGACCGTTCCGGATCCCATATTCCAGAATGGCGTCCTTGTTCTGTTCCGGCTTACCCGAACAGAGAGACAGATGGGAGTGGATGTGCAGGTCGTGGTCAACAATATAACGCATGGAAAAATC
>JAFZET010000222.1 GCA_017560565.1 Clostridia bacterium
AGATAGGGTTTGATCTGGTGAATCTCCGTGGTATTCCCGTCGATGCACCCGATGATGTAGCCGATGTGGGAAGCATTCAGCCGGAGCAGGCGGTCTTTCACCAGTGCGTAGGGGTATGTATCTTTACCGAGAGTGAAGGTAGCCCGTCTGGTACACAAGGCTTCGGAAGCAATGTCCACGATCTCATCCAGCCGTTCTACCGGATACCGTTCACAAAGGATATCGTACTCGATGTTCTGCATGACGCACTCTCTCGCTTCCTCATATCCCATCACATCCATCGGCGTGGGTTCTCTGACAGATTGATTCGGATTTGATTCATGCGTTCTTGATTCTCTTAGTTCTTTATTCTTTATTTCTTTATATGTCATTGCCGTTTCCTCCGCAGGTTTGTCCTGTGTGGGATTTTCCGGTACAGGGGATTCCTCCGCAGGATCGGCGCAAATAGGCGTTTCGGGTACAGGTTCAGATGCTTCGTTATCCACCGAAACAGGCAGGTTTTCCACAGGGAGTCTCGGTGTCTCATAGATCACATATTCCATGCCGCCCAGTCTACCTTTGGCATCCCGCTTTCTCTCCCGGACAATGTACCCATGATCTTCCAGTTCCCGGATCCCCTGACGTATGGAATCCAGACCATCCGTGAACAGGTACGTCAGACCTTTCAGCGTATAGTCCCAGCTCTCCGGCAGGGACAGCATTTCTACCAGCAGTCCCTTGGCTTTTGCGGACAGGGTTCTGTCCTTGAACACACAGTTTGCGATCACCGTAAATTCACGGCTTTTTTCCACTCGGAATACCGACATTTTTCTATCCTCCATTTTTGGGCAACAAAAAAAAGACAGGCCATAAAAAAACCTGTCTTTCCGTTGTTCTATTCAGTTATTCTTCTTATCTTGCGCCATGCTGACGCTGTTTCTTCTTCTGCCAGTCCCCCAGCAGCTTGTATATCATCCGTTCCATCTGATGGGGCGTATACGATTTCGGGAAATATTTCGTCAGAGCTTCATAGGGCAGAACGATTTCGATCTTCTCCGGCTTCTTCTGCTCGGACATAACCGCCAGAATGGAATCATCGTTCAATGTTCCCTCCCTGCTCATTTCCTTGATCCGCTTCGCCTGTGTCAGTGACGGCATGGACTGCTCCGATTCTATGGTGTCGATCAACAGCTTCTGTTCTTCCGGTTTCAGATAGGAAATCTCGACTGCCGGTGTCATTGCCATCTTTCCGTCATCTACCATCTTCATGAGTGCCGGATCCAGTTCGGTCAGACGGATGAATCTTTGAACCTGAGTCTTACTGTCCCCAGCTTCATCAGCAATTATCTCCACACTTTTCTTACCATCGAAATGGTGCCCAACTTGGTCACCATTTTTTTCTTTACTATGTCTCCCAACCTTTCTTCGAATCGCTTCCAGCTTCATCTTGTAAGCAGTAGCTTTCTCACTGGGCAGGATTTCTTCTCTTTGGATATTGGCATCTACCATGGCTATTACCGCAGAATCATAATCCATGTCCCGGATAATCACAGGAATTTCTTCAATCCCCGCTATCTCACAGGCTCTTTTTCTGCGATGTCCGGATATGATTTCATACCCACCTTCGTCCCGTGGCCTGACAATGACCGGAGAGAGTACCCCATATTCCCGTACACTCTCCACAGTTTCTCTCATGGCATCATCATCCCGCACCTGAAACGGATGATTCGGAAACGGATGCAGCTCAGATATCTTTACTTTCGTTACGTTTTCCATG
>JAFZET010000223.1 GCA_017560565.1 Clostridia bacterium
AATCTGATGGAGCGGATCGATGTTTCCGCCTATGTGGGTGTTTTTGATGCCTTTGCGGAATACAATGCCACCCGGCTGCAGCTGCAGGCCTGTGCCTGGGATGCCCATACCGGCAGCATCGATATGTACGGAGATTACGCTAACCAGCGTAAGCATCTGCAGGATCCGGACTTCCATTACGGTGCCAACGGGAGCTTCCGTTTCGATGAAACCGTAATTCCGGCGGAATTTATACCGAACATGAACAGGGTGCTGGATAAGGCGGCAGCCTCCGGTGCCGAGATCTGGTTCAGTTTTCCGCCGCACAACAAAAACGCCGTTGTAAGAAAAAGCCTGAACGATGCCGCCTATGACGGATATGCCGCATTCCTGACGGAAAACGTCCATGCAAAGCTGATCTCCGATGTGCGGGGGCATATATACGAAGGCAAATATTTTGACGATACGGACTATCATCTCAATCTGATCGGCAGAGAAATGCATACCAAACAGCTGGCGGAAGATCTGATTGCCGCCGGTGTACGGGAGAATTAGTATATGAAAAAAGCAAAAAAACCACTCCTTGCCGCTGTACTGACGGCAGCCATCCTCCTTTCTCCTTTTGTAACCACGGCTGCTGTGACCTTTGGCTCCCCTATGCAGTATGATGATACCTTTCTTGGAGAAATGAAGGACAAGCATGAACGGCTTACCTCCGTGAAAGGGGATAAGATCGTACTCATCGGCGGTTCCAGTCTGGCATTCGGTCTGGATTCCGAACTGCTGGAGAAATATACGGGAAAACCGGTGGTGAACTACGGTCTGTATGCGACCCTTGGCACCAAAGCCATGCTGGATATGTCCCGCAGCCACATCAGCCGGGGAGATATCGTGGTGATCTGTCCGGAAACGGATGAACAGACTTACTCACTGTATTACAATGCTCACAGCGTATGGCAGGCACTGGACTGCGATCTGACCATGTTCCGGGATGTGGGAAAATCCAATTTCGGGAAACTCATGGCTGCCCTGCCGGAGTTTGCGAAGGAAAAGCTGAACTTTATCCGCATGGACGCCAAGCCCGCCCCTTCCGGGATTTATGCGGAGGATTCCTTCAACGAATACGGCGATATTGCCGTGGAGCGTCCGTATAACGAAATGCCTACCAACTACGATCCGTCCATGGAGATAGACCTGACCACGGATCTGCTGGATGCGGATTTCATCGACTATCTGAACGAGTATGCCGAAGACTGCCGCAGAAAAGGGGCAGCGGTGTATTTCAGTTTTCCGCCCATCAATGTCGCCGCTGTGATCTCCGATACGGAAGAGATTGATGAATTCTACCGTACTATGGGGGAATCCCTGGAATTCCAGATCATCAGCGATATATATGACTACATTCTGCCCTCCGCGTATTTTTACGACACCAATTTTCACCTGAATTCCCGGGGAGCACTGCAGCGTACCTCCATTCTGGCGGACGATCTGCTCCGTGCCATGGGTGTGACAGCACGGGTGGAAACGGTAAAATACACGCCCCCAAACCGTCCTGCGGATTATTTTGATCTGAAGCTGGACGGGGACGAAAATGCGGCGTACTTCCTGTATGAAGAGATCGAAGGCGGTCTTGCCATTACGGGACTCAGTGAGGAAGGGAAGACCCGCAGCTCCCTGCAGATTCCCAGAGGACACGACAACAAAGCCATTCTGATGATCGGGGACAATGCCTTTGCGGAAGCGGAAGCGCTGGAAGAGATCATCATCGGCGAATATGCGGTGGTCCGCAGTATTTCCGTGGATGCCTTTGCCGGGTGTGATTCCCTGCGGCAGATCCGGCTGCACCTGACCCCTTCCGCACTGCCCATTGACTCCACAGTGCTGACCCGCCTGCCGGAGGACTGCTTTATCTATATTCCCCAGGAAATGTACGGCGAATTTGCTACGGACTATTTCTGGAGCAGTATGATGAAATACATAAAAATCATCGGAAAATAAATCCGGTATGCCATGAAATGAGGAGGAAATCCCTATGTCTGACCTGCTTGTAAAACTGTATGAACTGCCGTCTGCTGAACCCTATATTCTGAAAATGAAAGAACTGGGCATCACCATCCGCCGTCCTATCGGTCCGGAAAACTATGCTGTGATCCGTTGGATCGACAAGCATTTCGGTGCCGGCTGGGCAGGAGAAGCCGAAAACGCATTCTTCCGTTCTCCCAAGGGCATGTTTATCGCCGTGCGGGATGAAGATTCCACTATGCTGGGATTCGGCTGCTATGATGCCACCGTTAAGGGTTTCTTCGGTCCCACCGGTGTGGATGAAGCGGAAAGAGGCAAAGGCATCGGATCCGCTATTCTGATGGCCTGTCTTCAGGGCATGAAGGAAGAGGGCTACGGCTATGCCATCATTGGTTCTGCTGGTCATGTGGATTTCTATAAAAAGATCTGCGGTGCTACCGTGATCGAAGGATCCTCTCCCGGCGTATATAAGGGAATGCTCCATACCTGAGTTTGGGTCACCAATATTCCGGACAAGAAAAACCTCCCGCGGCTGCAGGAGGTTTTTGTATGCTTTATGACAGGTATGGCAGATACTCAGTTTTCTCTGGCGGCGTTGATCTCTGCGATGACATCCATAACGGCTTCCAGCTCGCAGGGCTTGATGACTTCGGGCATCTTGTTTTCCTTCACGCAGTCGGCAAAGTACCGCAGTTCGTTGTAGTACCCGTCGGACTGAGGAATATAGGCACCGTCTTCCACACCGCTGCCGGCACGCATATCTTCCACAGCCCAGCCTTCTTCTCTGCCCTTGCAGACCTTCATGGAGCTGCCGTCAAATTCCAGAACGGCTCTTTCAAACTGCATCCGGAAGGTGGAACGGAACTGCACCGGTGCGTGGAACCATGCGGATTCGCAGGCAATACGTACACCGCCGAACTTGTAGATGGCGTGCATATAGTCCATGCCGTGGAAAACGTGTTCCACTTCCGGCTTGCCCAGGGCGTATACCAGGAAGTCCAGATCGTGGATGTGCAGATCGAAGGGAACCATGCCGCTTCTTTCGGGGTCATGCATCCAGTCGTCCCAGCTGGACTGGGGAATGGTGCCGATCCGGGTCATGGTACCGGAAACCAGCTTGCCGAAGCGACCGGTTTCGATGCAGTCCTTCACATACATATATTCGGGCCAGAAACGGATAACGTGGGCTACCATAAAGCATTTGCCGTTCTTTTCGGCAGCGTCATAGATTCTGGCAACATCTTCTCTTTTCAGAGAAATGGGCTTTTCCGTAATGACATGGATTCCTCTGTTCAGTGCCTTGACCGCAAAATCAGCGTGCAGATAGGTGGGCAGGGTGATATCCAGAATGTCAAAGGTTTCCTTTTCCAGCATTTCATCAAAATCGGTGTACTTTCTGGCGGTGATCTTGCCGTCAAAACGATCCATCATTTCCGGACGGATATCGCAGATGGCAACCTGTTCGATATCTTCCATGCCTCTCCAGATGTTTACGTGACCGCCGCCCATACCGCCGATGCCGACCTGTGCTACTCTCAGTTTCATGTTGTTTGTTCCTTTCTGATATTCAGATATATTCTTCAATACGATTGTGATCCCAGTCTTTGCCGAGAATTTTTGCGCCCTTCACCAGCATATCGGTCCTGGCATATCCGGCGGTACCGGGCATACCGGGGCATACAGGGTAGATACCCAGCACCGCAAAAATGTACCAGGCGGAGGTGGTGCCGTTGTCCTCGTCACCCGGATATCCGGTAGGGGTCGCATGGAATACTTCTGTCAGAGCCTTTACCCAGCGGCTGGATTTTTCTTCATCCCCCAGCAGGGAGAACAGGAAGGGGAAGTGGAAGGAGGGCTGGTTGGAAATAGCGCACTGACCAAAATCCAGCGCTGCCAATTCCGTCATTTCGTGAATCTCAAAGCCGTAGCCGTCCACTGTGTATTCCGGCTTGGTGGCGAACAGCTCGTCCAGCTTGGCAATCAGCGCATCTCTGCCGCCGTACAGTTCTGCCAGTCCCAGGATGTCGTGGGGAACCGCAAAGGTGGACTGCCATGCACAGCCTTCTGTATATTCACCGCCCCACCGCAGGGGATCAAAGTCGGGTGCCATTTCACCGTTGTTGTCCCTGCCCCGCATGAAGCCGGTTTCTCTGTCAAACAGATTGGCGTAATTTTTTGCCCGGCGGTCGTACTGTGCAATAAAGTCTGCATCGTATCCCAGCACTTCCGCCACTCTGGCAATACACCAGTCACCGTAGGCGGCATCCAGCGTCAGGTTGACGGATTCATGGACGGTATCCCGGGGCATATACCCCAGCCGGAGATAATCTTCCGCCCCGTTGCGGCCATAGCGGCTTTCCGGACCGTTGTGGTTGGCGTGGTTCAGCATACCGTCGAAAGCATCCTTCCACAGCTCCTTTGTACCGATCCCCTTGACCACAGCATCCGCAATCACGGCATCGATCAGGGTGGAGGGCATACATCCCACTTCACCGAAGGAAGGCCATCTGGGCAGCCAGCCGCCTTCTCTGTAATCCGCTACAAAACCGTCCAGAATTTCCGCATATTCGTCTCTGGCGATCAGGGCATACAGGGGGTAAACCGTCCGGTAGGTGTCCCAGAAACCGTTGTCCGTGTAACGCACGCCGGCATGCTTCTTTCCGGTAAAGGGGGAATAGTGTACATTTTTGCCGGTTTCCCTATCGTGCTCATAAGCTTTGTGGGGGAACAGCATGGTGCGGTACAGGCAGGAATAGAAAGTATCTCTCTGGTCATCGTCCACGGGATCGATTTCGATCCGGTGCAGCACTTCTTCCCAGCGTTCTTCCGCCGCTTTCTGAATGTCACAGAAGCATTTGCCGCCCATGTCTTCGTTCAGGTTGTAAAGAGCCTGTTCTTCGGAGAGATAGGATATGGCGAGTTTGCCTGTGATATCGGGATTTTTCAGCATCAGGTGATAGCCTTCGCCCAGATCCCCGCAGGAGAATGCACGAGAAGCTTCGGCATCGATATCTCCGGCGTCAAACTGTACAGCAATGTACATTTTAAAATCCACCGGCTTGTCCTGGGAATGTCCATCGGTCCAGCCGAAGAGGATGTTTTTTCCCGCATCATAACGCCAGCCATTCTTTCCCTTGAGAGGGTAGAAGGTCAGACCGATATTTTTGAGCATATCGTAATGCAGCCTGAACATACCGCCACGCTCGGTGGGGGTCAGATCAAAAGTACATCTCTGCCGAAGGAAACGTACGGACAGCAGATCGGGACGGAATACGGTTTCCTCCGGACGATAACCGGACCAGCCGCCGGCATAGTGTTCATACAGAGCGCGGGTCCCTGCCTGGGGAGTCATGAGGAATGTGCCGTAGTCGCCGATCCAGGGGCTGGGCTGATGGGTCAGGCGGATTCCTTCCACAGCTCTTGCGTCCGCATGGAAGAACCATCCTCCGGCACCTCCGTCTGTCTGGGGCATAAATCCGGCCATAGCCCAGGGAAGCTGGGTATACGGAAGGGTATTGCCATGGGAGAAACGGTTGACAGACGCCGTTCCCATACGGATGTTGACATAAGGAATATATTTCATATTGGTTCCTTTCTGATGTATGCTTTTTTTCATTATAGCATAAATGCCGTCTGGAATCAATCCTGAATTATCCCAGAATTCCATCCAGATACCGGCTGCTGACCTCTGCCAGTTCCACCGATTCCGCAAAGGGCATACCACCTTCGGTTTCCAGTGATACAGCCCCTGTGTATCCGGCTTCCTTCAACACCTGTACGCATCCGGCAACATCCACTGTACCTGTTCCCAGTGCCGTGCATACGCCGTCGGCTGTCAGATCCTTGGCGTGGAAGTGGACGACCCGGTGTACCACGGTTTTCAGCACTTCCACTTCCGCACCGCCGGAAGACAGGGCACGCCAGTTTGCCGCACCGTCACGGGTTTCCACATAACCGGCTCTGTGAATGTTGGCGCAGTCGTAGTTGATCCCAAGATAGGGGGAATCGGAAATGGAAAGGATTCTCGCCAGTCCTTCTGCGGTCAGGGAGAAAGTGCCGTGGGGTTCCAGCGCCAGAACCACGTTGTATTTTTCAGCCGTTTCCAGAAGGGTCAGGATCCGTTCGCTGAGTCTGGCAAAGGCTTCCTCTTCCGGCATATCCGCAGGCTTGTGACCGTCTCCGAAATCCAGAACCGGAATCCCGGCTGCAGAAGCCCATTCAATAGCTCTTTTGATGGTGGGAACGCAGTTTTCGCCGGCGGGAATCAGCGCACCCTCCGGTGTCCAGAGGGATGTGATGCCCAGAAAACCATGATCCTTGGCTTTTTTTGCAAACAGCACAGGGTCATCTTTTCCCAGAACCACATGATTGCACCAGGGATTGGTAGCCTGTGTTTCAAAGTACCGGTAGCCGGCGCTGTAAATGGCATCCAGCGTTCTGTCCAGATCATATTCCCGGAAAACCACGGTGCCGCAGGTCTTTTTCATGTTCGTTTCTCCTTTTTCGGAAAAATTGTATGTTTGTTCCCATTATAACGTAAATCTTTCCGGAAGTAAATGCTTTTTGGTAAATTTGCCGTAATTCTGTCGGGAGACTGCGGATGTCTGCATATCCGTGGGGGATATGTATATACGGCAAAACGAATATGGATTTTTAATAATGGAAATATAATACTGCATGAATTTCGCTGGAATTGTTGTAAATACCAAAAACAGTCGGCATTTATGTATAAAATTCATCAAAAAAACAAATGGGGAAGAGGTATGATTTTTCGGGGTTCTGTGGTATAATATTCAGGATGAAATGCAGGTTGTTTCCAATATATGACTATTATATAGCAGATGTCATGTAACTTATGTGAATCTTTCTGCATATCAAAAATACTACACGGAGGCTTTCTCTCATGAAGAAGCATATTTCTCTTGTGCTGGCACTGCTGATGTGCGTAAGTGTCTTTGCCGGCTGTAAGAGCGACCCGAGAAAGAACGTGGTTGGCGGTAACTATACTTACAACAGCTACACCACTGCTCTCGGTACCAACTGGAACCCCCATACCTGGGAAATGCAGGGTGACAGCTCTATTCTGAGCTACCTGTCTTCTCCCTTCTGCACCATGTCCATCCTGGACTCCGAAAACGGCGTATACCAGTGGGTATATGACATGGCTACCTCTATCACGGACGTAACCGCTGCCAACCAGGGCGACCTGACCAAGTACAACTGCGTACTGCCCGAAGGTCAGACTGCTGATTCCACCGAATCCGGTTATGTATTCGAAATCAAGCTGAACGAAAAGGCTTGCTGGCAGGACGGCACTCCTATCAATGCCGACACCTACATTTACTCCATGCAGCAGCTGCTGGCTCCCGAAATGAAGAACTACAGAGCCAATCTGTACATTGACGGTGAATCTGCTGTTGCCGGCGGTAAGGAATACTACTATGCAGGCAGCACCGCATACCTGGACAACTACGACGGCGCAGCTACCATCAAGGTTGCTTCCGTTGACGAACTGGTTCTGGGCGATGACGGCAACTACAACGCCGCTGACGGTTCCGATGTGAAGATCGCTGTCCGCGTTGCCAACAACTGGCTGGGCGGCAACTCCCTGGGCGACTATGTTGACGCTTACGGTTCCGCTTACTTTGACGCTGACGCTTTCGCAACCCTGGACAGCATGGCTGATGCTGACGGCTACGCAGAATGCAACGATGAAACCATCGCTCTGCTGACCTCCGTGATCACCGCTGTTGCCGACTGGGGCGAAGACGCTTCCTGCGTTGTTTACTACATGATGTATGGTCAGACCTACCCGGATGCTACCTATGATTCCGTAGGCTGCTACAAGGTTGACGACTATACCATCCGTTATGTCTGCAGGACCTTCATCGACATCAACTACTTCCTGACCTCCTGCACCGATACCTGGCTGGTTTACGAACCCCTGTACGAAGCCGGTAAGGATACCTCCGGTAAGCTGGTAACTACCAACTACATGACCACCATGGAAACCTCCATCTCCTATGGTCCCTACAAGATGGAATCCCTGCAGGACGGCAAGCAGATCGTTTATACCCAGAACGAAAACTGGTGGGGCTGGGAAAAGCTGGATGACGGCTCTCTGGTTTCCTTCACCAACTATGAAGTAGACGGCGCAGTACAGCAGAGATACCAGACCACCCGCATCGTTATTGATGTTATGGAAGAAGCTGCTGCAAAGCAGGCATTCCTGAAGGGTGAACTGTCTTCCTGGTCTCCTTCCGCTGAAGAACTGACCTCCTATGCTACCTCCGACCAGCTGTATAAGGTTGACGAAACCTATACCATGTCCTACTTCTTCAACACTGACGTTGAAGCACTGAAGGAAATGGATAAGTCCAAGGGCAACACCAACTCCGTTGTTCTGTCCAACTACAACTTCCGTAAGGGCTGGAGCCTTGCAGTAGACCGTGCTGAGTATGTTACCGCTACTCCCGGTTATAAGCCTGCATACGCTCTGATGAACAACCTGTACTTCTACGACGTATACAACGATCCCAACTCCTCTTACCGTAGTTCCGAACCCGCCATGCAGGCTGTCTGCAACCTGTACGGTGTTCAGTACGGCAAGGGTACCGCTTATGAAACTCTGAAGGATGCTTACAACTCCATCACCGGTTACAACCTGACCGAAGCCAAGGCTCTGATGAAGACCGCCTGCGAAGAACTGGTTGCTGCAGGTCTGTACAAGGCCGGCGAAGAAATTGTAATCCGTATCGGCTGGGCAAAGGGTGCTCTGGAATCCTCCGACAACAACCAGCTGGCTCTGATGAACAAATACCTGAACGCCGCTGCTGAAGGCTCCGGCTTCGGTAAGATCACTCTGGAAGCTATCGGCAACATCAGCAACCGTTACGCTGACGTTCCTGCCGGTGAATTTGCCGTTGGTTACGGTGCATGGGGCGGTGCTGCGTTCTATCCCTTCCGTAACCTGCAGGTTTACTGTGACTCTACTCAGTATGACCTGAACGAAGCTGCATGCTGGGATCCCGCTACTGAACAGCTGACCCTGAATGTGGAAGGCGAAGACGTGACCATGAGCTGGGCTGAATGGTCCAACGCTCTGATCGGTACCGGTAAGTTTGCCGGCTCCGACAACCAGACCAAGCTGGAAGTTACCGCACAGCTGGAACAGCTGTATCTGGAAAAGTACTACAGAATTCCTCTCTGCGGTACCACCATCTGCGAAATCCTGTCCTATAAGAACAGCTACTATACCGAAGAATACAACATCATGTACGGCTTCGGCGGTCTGGAACTCATGAAGTACAACTATACAGATGAAGAATGGACCGAATTCATCTCCAGCCAGGGCGGCACTCTGAGCTACGAATAAGATAAACGAAACAGTCTGACTGTACCACTGGGCAGGGAGGGTATTTTATACCTTTCCTGCTTGCGTGGTATTTAGCTGTTTTTCCGACCCGTGCAAAATTCGGCTCTCTGACCGAGGGACGTCCGAAAAGGAGACAATTTCATGACAAAATATGTGATCAAGCGGGTACTTCTGATGCTTTTGACGCTGTTCGTGATCTGCACGATCTGCTTCCTGCTCATCAAAGTACTGCCCCGTGAAATACCGCAGGATAAAAACCTGCAGGCAGTGATCAATGCCCGTTTTGAAGCGCTGGGATACAACGAACCGCTGATGGTGCAGTACGGTATCTACCTGCGCAATATCATAACCGACTGGGACTGGGGAACGTCCTGGTATATTGACTACCGTGAACCGGCGTGGAATGTTCTGACCGACAGACTGCTGCCTACCGTTCTGGTAAACCTGTATTCTCTGCTTGTATCCATCCCGCTGGGGATTCTGTTCGGCATTTATGCCGCCGTCAAGAAAAACAAATGGCAGGATCAGCTGATCAGCACCTCTGTCATGGTGTTTGCATCGGTTCCCAGTTATGTATACGGTTTTATTGTTCAGTATGTTTTCTATTTCCTGCTGGGCTGGTTCCCGCTGCAGGTATATTCTCTGGCAGACGCCGGCGGTTCCTGGTGGACATTCAAGATGTTCTACAGTATGGTTCTGCCCATTATTGCTCTGTCCTTTACACAGGTTGCCGGGCTTTGCCGCTTTACCAGAGCGGAACTGACCGAAACTCTGACTTCTGACTATATGCTTCTGGCACGTGCCAAGGGGCTTACCAGAGCGCAGGCTACTACCAGACACGCTCTGAAAAACGCCATGGTTCCGATCCTGCCTATGATCATTTCTTCGTTCATTTCCATCCTGGGCGGTTCCATGATTATTGAGAAAATTTTCGCAGTTCCCGGCGTAGGGCAGCTGTATATCATGTCCATCAACCTTCTGGACTATGATGTGTTCATGATGGATACAGTGTTCTATACTTTTGTAAGTCTGCTGGCGGGAATTGTAGTCGATATCAGCTATGGGTTCATTGATCCCAGAATCAGAATGGGGGCGAAAAAGTAATGAAGACAAACGAAGATATTACAAGAATCCCCCGGGAGAAGTTTGAATTCGTCAACCATGGTGAAAAGATCGCCGACAGAAAGTTTGATGACACGCCTGTCAGTTATATGAAGGACGCATGGATCCGTTTCCGCAAGAATAAGGGGGCCATTGCAGCCGCTATCATCATTCTGGCAATTTTTGCCTATTCTCTGTTGTGTCCTCTGCTCATCACCAATTATGACAACACATTTATGGATGTGTATTACGCCAAGAAGCCGCCCAAGGATCTGCTTCTGTCCAAGATCGGCATTGCGGACGGCGGTACCAACCGTGATTTCTCCGAAAAGGGTCTGATCAAGGCCATTGCGGTGGGGATCGGTGCGGAAGACCATGACGGTACCGGGGATGTGACCCTGGAAGAAGGCATGGAAAGCTACTATCAGCCCATGCTGAAGATCGGTGAAGGACGCCAGATGACGGAGATCAAAGGTGCCAAGCCCAAGACGATCTACAGTGCCCGCATCGATAACTACCTTGAAGTAGGCTTCATGTACCGCAGTATCGAACAGTCTGAGTATCATGATATCGTTGCATGGCAGGAGGAAACCGGAAAACAGATCCTGTATCCGCTGGTTGCCGATAACGAATACAACATCGATGCCACGGATGCAAACAACTGGTACAAGAGCTCCAAGGGTACGCCTGTTTCCGTAGACGAATACGGTAAGGCACAGACCATCAAGTATGAACCCGGCATGGTGCTGGAAGACAACTACAAGAGAGATGCCGACGGCAATCCGGTGTACTTTGAATATACCGGCGGCGGCACTACTGAAACCGCACAGTACAAAGTCCGTGTGCTGTATTACAATTTCTACACCTACCGCAACGGCTTTGAACCGGAATATATTTTCGGTACCGACAGCCAGGGCTATGACCTTGCCCTCCGTCTGGCAGGCGGTATCCGTCTGTCCATTCTGGTGGCTATCCTGGTTTCCGCCATCAACCTGACCCTGGGTGCCCTGTACGGTGCAGTGGAAGGGTATTACGGCGGCGCTGTGGACATTCTGATGGAACGGGTTTCCGATATTCTGGCGGGGATCCCCTTTATTGTGGCAGCCACGCTGTTCCAGATTCACCTGTCTGCCAAAGTGGGGGCAGTTCCCAGTCTGCTGTTTGCCTTTATTCTGACCGGGTGGATCGGTACTGCCAGCCGTGTACGTACACAGTTCTATCGCTTCAAGGGGCAGGAATATGTTACCGCTGCCCGTACGCTGGGTGCCAGTGACGGACGGATCATCTGGAAGCACATCTTCCCCAATTCTCTCGGTACCATTATCACTGCCAGTGTGCTGGTTATCCCCGGCGTTATCAGCAGTGAAAGTATGCTTTCTTATCTGGGTATCGTCAAGCTGGGCGGTACGGATGTTACCTCCCTGGGTACGCTGATGTCCGACGCCAGTTCTCTGTGGATCAACTATCCCCATCTGATGGTATTCCCGGCACTGATCATCTCTCTTCTGATGATCTGCTTCAATCTGTTCGGTAACGGTCTGCGGGATGCGTTCAACCCGTCCCTGCGTGGTGTGGAGGAATGATGATGGAAAAAATTCTGGAAGTAAAGAATCTCAAAATTTCTTTCCGTACCTCCGGTGGTACCGTGAAAGCCGTGCGGGATATTTCCTTCGATCTGGAAAAAGGAAAGACGGTTGCCATCGTCGGCGAGTCCGGTTCCGGGAAATCCGTTACATCCAAGGCGATCATGGGCATTCTGGCCGGTAACTCCATCGTGGAGGGCGGTGAGATCCTGTACGACGGTCGGGATCTGCTGAAGATCAGCGAAGAAGAAATGTGCAAGATCCGTGGTGACCGTATCTCCATGATTTTCCAGGATCCGCTGTCTTCCCTGAATCCCATCGTTAAGATCGGGAATCAGCTGACGGAAGCCATGCTTCTGAAGAACGCCGGAAACCGTAAAAAAGCTAAAAAGGAATTTGACAGCGTTTTAGCTCTGCTGAAAGAGAACTGTACTGCCGCTGAAAACGATAGTGCTGCTGTAACTGCTTCTGTGGAAACTTTTGAAAAGTTCAATGCGGAAGCTATTCAGATGGAAAACAGTTACAATACCGCTCTGGCAGCCGCTGACGGATTGCAGGTGGATATGGATGAGTTTCTCTTCCTGGTGGAAAAGAAGCAGAAGATCGATCCCAAAGCAAAGCTGAAAGAATTTGCCGCTGTGCTGAAGAGCATAAAAGATCCCTTCCTGACCCGGGATGCTGAGAGTGAACTGCAGGCTATCGCTGATAAACTGCAGCAGGTACTTTCTGTTTGCCCGAAGAATACCGAAGCCGGTCTTCCCGATGCGGTGACTGCCGTACTGGATCAGCTGAAGACCTGTCTGGAGACTGTCACCACCAGAACCCGTCCCGATTTCTTCTGTATCGGTTTCTACAAGCTGCAGAAGCCCGAAGCGGATCTGAGCAAGCTGACTGTGGAAGCCCTCAATGCGGAAGCAGCGCAGTATCTGGATGAGCATTTCATGAAGGATTTCCTTACCATGGCAGATAAGGGTGCAGAGCATTCCTACAGAACGGCTCTGGAGAAGAAGAATGCGGTCATGGCAGATCTGCAGGAAGCGTATGACTTCTTCAAGGAAGGGAAATACGACAAAAAGACGGCTATGGAAAAATGTAAAGCCATAACCGAAAAAGTGGAAGCTTCTATTGATCCGCTGGAGATTGTCAAGGACAGCACGGTGTATACGTTCCGTACCAGTCTGGAAGGTGCTTTGCAGAAGTATTTCCAGGCGGTTGTCCGTAACCCTAAGGAAGAAGAACGGTATGCCAAGCAGACCCGCAGACGGGAGGCGCTGATCGCCAGGGGTCGTACCGTTGACTGGAAAGTAGTTCCCAAGACTGTATACGATCTGGACGAACTGCAGGCGGAGATCACAACCGTGATCCAGCGGCTGATGGAACGGTACAAGGAGTACATTGCGAACACCGGGAATGTGGATTTCCGGGTACGCAGCACTGCTCTTGTGGAGTATTTCAAGGGAAAAGCGTCCCAGATGGTTTATGTCGTGACCAAGAAAATGGCCAGAGAAAAAGCCATCGAGCTGCTTGAAGAAGTGGGAATTCCGGAACCCCATATCCGGTATTACCAGTATCCTTTTGAATTTTCCGGCGGTATGCGCCAGCGTATTGTGATTGCCATTGCCCTGGCTGCCGACCCGGAGATCCTGATCTGTGACGAACCTACCACCGCTCTGGACGTAACCATCCAGGCACAGATTCTGGAGCTGATCAACCGGCTGAAGGAAGAGAGAAATCTTTCCGTTATTTTCATTACCCATGACCTGGGTGTTGTGGCCAACATGGCGGATGAGATTGCCGTTATGTATGCCGGTAAGATTGTGGAATACGGTACGGCGGAAGATGTTTTCTATGATCCCCGTCATCCGTACACATGGGCACTGCTGTCGTCCATGCCTGACCTGGAAACTACCGAAAAGCTGGATGCCATTCCCGGCACGCCGCCCAACATGATCTATCCGCCGGAAGGGGATGCCTTTGCCGCCCGGAATAAGTATGCACTGAAGATCGACTTTGAAAGACAGCCTCCGCAGTTTGCCGTATCTGATACCCACTGGGCGGCAACCTGGCTGCTCCATCCGGATGCACCGAAAGTGGAGCCTCCGAAAATCATCACCGACCGCATTGCAAGAATGAATAAGGCAGGAGGAAGCAACGCATGAGCATGAACGAACAAAACGAAGTACTGCTCCGTGTGGAGAATCTCTGCCAGTATTTCAAGATGGGCCGGAAAGTAAACAAAGCTGTGGACAATATCAGCTTTGATATTAAAAAGGGTGAAGTTTTCGGTCTTGTAGGGGAATCCGGCTGTGGGAAAACAACCACCGGTCGTTCCATTATCAAGATTTACGACATCACTTCCGGGAGCATCTATTTCAAAGGGCAGCGGATCTGTGCCGGAACCAAAAGTTATCAGGACGCCATCCAGGCGGCTCGCAAGGAACTTGCCGAACTGCAGAAGAACGGCGGTGATCCGGCGAGAAAAGCAGAACTGGAAGCGCAGATCGAAGAAAACCGCAGGGAACTCCAGCGTGCAAAATTCGATCATCAGTACTCTGACAGAGAATATGCCAGACAGCTGACGGAAGCTGTACACACAGAGTACAAAGCGAAGCTGGAAGCTGCGAAGAATTCGCCCAGAGAAACGGCTGAACTGAAGAAAAAGTATAAGGAAGAGCTGCGGGTTGCGAAAAAGACCAGACTGATCACGAAGATCCAGATGATCTTCCAGGACCCCATCGCTTCCCTGAACCCCCGCATGACGGTCCGGGAAATCATTTCCGAAGGTCTGGTCATCAACGGTATCCGGGATCAAAAGTATATTGACGAAAAGGTATATGAAATCCTGGAGATGGTTGGGCTGGTTCGTGAACACGCCGGACGGTATCCCCACGAATTCTCCGGCGGTCAGAGACAGCGTATCGGCATCGCCCGTTCCGTCATTATGAAGCCGGATCTGCTGATCGCCGACGAACCCATATCCGCACTGGATGTATCCATTCAGGCACAGGTAATCAACCTGATGAATGATCTGCGGGACAAGCTGGGGCTGACCATTCTGTTCATTGCCCACGACCTTTCCGTTGTCAAGTATTTCTCTGACCGGATCGGCGTTATGTATTTCGGGAAAATGGTAGAGCTGGCAACTTCCGACGAGTTGTTTGCCCATCCGCTCCATCCGTATACCAAGTCCCTGCTGTCTGCGATTCCTCTGCCGGATCCCCGTGCTGAGAAGAACCGTACCAGAATTACCTACAATGCACTGGCGGCACACGACTACAGTACCGACTTACCCTCCATGCGGGAAATCACCCCCGGACATTTTGTATACTGCAACAATGCCGAAGAACAGCAGTATAAGAAAGAACTGGGTCTGTAATGAAACGCTGGCAATCGAATCTGCTGAAATACGGTATGACAACAGCCATTGCGGCATCTCTTGTATGGTTGTATTTGGATCTGCAGGGATACGCATCGGCAGCTGTCCAGGCTGAGCGATACCGGATTCTGGCGGATGCATTCACGATACCCGGTATGCTTCTTCTGATGATCGGTCTTCTGGTGGTGGTCTCCAACGAAGGTGTGTTTGAAGGGCTGTCTTATGTGGTTTCCTACGCTGTGAAAACGCTGGTGCCGGGAATGAACAAAGGACATGAACGCTACGGCGATTATGTGGAACGGAAGCGGGAAAAAGGTCCTGTTACGGGATTTGGCTTCCTGTTTGTGGTGGGAGCTGTGTTTATGGCTGCTGCCGGTGTCTATATCGCCTTGTTCTATTCCGTATATTGAACCAAAAAAATCGGGATCCTGCTGTTTTTGCGGGTATCCCGATTTTTTGTATTCAGTTTTTCCGGAGTATAACCAGCATGGTGGTATACAGCGGCAGTTTGAAAATGTGTGCGCTCTTTTCGCCGAAGAATACTTCTTCCGTCAGGATTTCGTTATCTGCCTGTGCATCTGTAAACCGGTAGGATACCGTAACACCTTCGCCGGAAGTAAATCCCTCCCAGTCCAGGCGGAGGTTTATGGTTTCTTCCTCACAGCGGCTGCCGTCAATGCTTTCGTGATCCTTGTAATAGCAGATCATCACAGCGGCTTCTTTTCCGTCCTCACTGACAGCCGCAACGGATTTTACAGCCGGATTGTCCGATGTGCAGACAGCTTCGTTTTTCAGCTGATACAGTTTGGAGAAGTTCAGTATTGCCCAATAGGGCTTGTTGGGCTGCTGGGAAAGTCTGTCGAACAGTCCGTTCCAGGGCGTACCCACTCTGGCATCGTAGTACATCAGATGATCCAGCGGAGATTTCTGACAGGCCAGCATGGAGGAAGCCACAAACGCAGCCCCCTTGAGTGCGGAGATAGTACGGTAGGAATAGAGAATATCTTCCGCAGGCTGTCAGTTCTTCACATAGTTCCATTCGTTGAGAATGGTTTCGGTTTCCGTGTACCCGTAGGCATCCAGCAGACGGCGGGCTTCTACAGCCTGTTCTGCCATATTGTCAGGCGTTCTGGTGTACTGGTGGAAGGAGAAGAAATCCATGGGAACCGGATTGTCCTTATCCCGGGTGATGTAGTCGAAGAAGGGAAGCAGGAAGCCTTTGTTTCCCACAGAAGTCACGGCAGGACCGCCGATTTTCAGATGGGGGAAGCAGGTTTTCAGATGGCGTGCGGTGATTTCAAACAGCTCAAAGAAAGCAGCATCGGGACCGTCCCAGCACTGGGGATGCAGATCCGGTTCGTTCCAGATTTCCCAGTACTCGATACCATATTCGTGACCGTCTGCCCAGCCCTCGTTCATGTGCCGTATGATGTGCTCACAGATTCGTGCCCATTTGTGAGGATCCTTGGGCGGCAGCGCACCGTACCGTTTGGATTCATGCTCGATCTTGTTGCCAAGCCGATAAAACACTTTTGTACCCGTACTCATGATCCGCTCGTTGTATTCATCGGTCAGGTGGAAATCGTAGGAGGCAGGGTCATTTTCATCTGCGTCAAAATTGGGGAAAATGGAAATGATGTCCACGGTATGTGGAGCACCGTAGGATGGAGCAAAGTTGGCATCATGGTTTCGGGCAGAGGGAATGGCGGCTTCCTTGTAGAAGGTAGAGTTGGTGTTCCCCCGTAATCCGGCTGGACCGTTGTTGACGCTGTGCATGGGCTTGATCACGCCGGTAATGGCGGAAAAATCGGTTTTGATGTGAATTGTTTCCATAAGTATCTCCTTTCATTTCGCCCGACGGATCACTTCATCCTGCATATCCTTGGACAGCACCGTAAACAAAGCACTGTATCCGCAGATCCGCACAATCAGATCCGGGTGGGTACCCTTGTGATCCCGTTCTTCCATCAGCATTTTCTTGTCCACCACGTTGAGTTGGAGCACAGGGATCTTCATATCAATACAGGTGCGGATATAGTCGGTCATGGTGGCAAGATACTGTTCGCCTTCTCCCATGGGAATGGCAATATCGAACATACCCACATCGTTGTAATCCGCTCTGGTCAAACGGGACATGGATGCAGCGGCTGTGGTCAGCTCCGGAAGGGAAGCCATGTTCATCTGACGGGACAGATCTTCGCCGGTACGCCGTCCGTCCGGTGTGGCGGGGGTGTTTCGCCAGCTGTGGAACATATAATAGGTGAACAGGGATGTATGCCATTCGATCCCCCGACCGTTGCGGATGCCATAAGAAACTTTCCCCAGATCCACAGACAGTTTTTCGGCAAAATCGTCTGCTGCGGCGGAATGCCCGAACCGGTTATCGCTGTTCCGGATCCGCTGGCGCAGGGGTTCCTGACCCTCGAAATTGGTACTTACTGCATCAAACAGCTCGTTTTCTCTGCATTCTCCATACGCCGCCCGCAGACTGAGCAGACTGTCGCACAGGGTACCAAAGCCCACCAGAGACAGAGTCTTGTTGTTGTACCGCGCACCTCCCTGACAGATATCCATCCCGCGGGCGATACAGTCTGCGGTAAATGCGGACTGCAGAGGTTCCAGCTGGATTTTATCGTGGATTTTCTCAAAGGGAGCCAGTGTATCTGTCAGCGTGCGGATATAGGAGCGCAGATTGGCGAGAAAAGAGCTGTACAGGGCATTAAAATCGGAAATATCGAATGCACCGTACTGATATATGCAGCGCAGATCGTCATTCATGGCGGCAGGATCCCGACCGATGGCAATGGTGTGCAGCAGGATCTGCGCCATATTCAGGTAGATGAAAGCCCGGCTGTGTACCTGATTCCGGCAAATGACTTCTTCACAGCCTACCCCCACATAACAGCGGGCATCTTCCGGACGCAGTCCCATCCGCTCAAACATGGGAACAATATAGTCATCGTTTTCAATAATGATGTTGTTGTGTCCGGTGCGGATGAGTTCCGACAGACGATCCAGATAGGCACGGGGGCTGTACGAACCGGCTCTTGCATTGAGCTTGGGATGGATCAGCTTGTTTTGCAGATAGGTATCAATGACAATATCGGTGATGGTGTTGTATACCGGATGACCTTCGGGATCACATCCGCCGATCATGATGGTAACACCATTGTCGAATGTCTGTCTTTTTTCATTATATTTGGCGTGTGCGTCTGTTTTGAACAGGAAACAGCTGACCAGAAAAGCACCTTCCTCCGGCGTGATCCTGCCGGCTTTCAGATCGTTTTTGTAGAACGGATACAGCAGGCGGTCAATGGGTCCCTGAGCGTGCATACCGATCCCGTCCAGCATAGCGGTAAACAGACCGATGCAGAGCAGGGAATTGCAGGCATCAAACAACGTCACCGGGGCATCCCATGGCGTGTTGACGGCGTGAACGATCCGGCTCATGTTGTACCGGGCATCTTCGTCAAGGTCACTGTCTTCCAGTCTGTCGGCGGCTTTGGCTTTGAATCGCTCTCCCAGCTTTTTGACCAGCAGACAGATCTCCATCACGTCTTCTCTGTACTTTTTTTTCTCCGGATCCGTTTCCGTACGGTTGTATGCTTCGCATTCCTCATAAACACCTTTGAATCCCATCGCCAGAAGCTTGTCATAGTCAATGGTGCGGTGGAGATTGTCGGTGTAATTGCCGAAGGAACCAAGATTGTTCCGGCTGACTTTTTCTCTGTATGCGTGCAGGGCAGACAGATCGGCACCACTCCGTTCCTGGCAGAGCCAGCCGATTCCGTAGTGACAATATCCTCTGTCCCCACCGCCGTCGATTTCAAAAGCATAGGGATAGTGATCAAATACATGTACGGGGCAAAGCTCCACAGCCGCACGGATAATGGCCAGCTTCCGGGTCATCACATCGCCGCCGAAGGGTACTTTCTCCCGGATCATGGTCATATCGGTTGGGTAGAGATCCATAACCGCATCAAAATCCTTCTGGATAAGCGGTTTCATAGTCTGAAAATCAAAATGCATACCAATTCCTCCGTTCTATGGGGTGGAAAAACGGGTTCTATCTTGCCTGTATTATAATAGGATACGGATTTTTTGTCAAGCGGTTTTGTGAAATTCCGACAAAAAACGACCCTGCCGGAAAAGCAAAGTCGTTTTGTTCCTGTCAGAGAATATCCACCCAGGCGTTCCGTTCAGCGGAGTCCATAATGGCATCCAGCATCTTCTGCATCCGTACCCCGTCCGCCAGTGTAGGCAGATAGGGATCCTTTTTACCGTGGAGCAGATCGATGAAGCACTGCTGCTGACCGGCACGGAATTCTTCCGGAACCGTCAGCTCTTCCATGGCATTCTCATCGGTACCGGGACGGTGGTAATACAGCTTCTGGTTGTTATCCAGATCAAACCGGAGGGCGCCTTTTTCGCCGTAGATATCCACGGTGATATGATTCCGGTTGCCGTATGCCGCACGGGTGATGGAGAAGGTTGCCGATGCACCGCCGGAGAACCGGGCAAGGAAATGACACCAGTCATCTGTGGTCACAGGAGCGATCTCTTCGCTGTCCTCTCTTTTGCGGAAGGGAACAGCCGTGCCAAGCTGGGCAAACACACCCGTTACATCCCCTGCAAGGAATGTGGTCAGATCCAGAATATGCACACCCAGATCCCCGGATACACCATAGCGGGCGATATCCTTGTCAAACCGCCAGTCCAGCCGTCTTCCGGGCATATAGGCACTGGATTTCAGATACTGTGCGTAGATGTTGACAATGTTTCCGAGAAGTCCCTGCTCTGCAAGATGTCTGGCATACCGTACCGCTGGCATAAAGCGATAGGAAAAACAGATCATGGAGGGGATATTTTTTTCCTCTGCACGCCGGAGCAGTTCTGCAGTTTCCGCATAATTCACGCCAAGCGGTTTTTCCACACAGAAAGGCTTTCCGGCGTCCACGGATGCCATAGCCATGGGTACATGGAGATTGTTGGGCGTACAGATATCCACGGCATCCACGGTTTCCAGTGCGATCAGATCCCGCCAGTCGGTAAAGCGCCTCTCTTCCGGGACACCATAGCGATCTCCGGCGGTTTTCAGTCTGCCCGGATGAATGTCGCACAGGGCATGGATCACGCCGCCTTCCGCTTTTTCGATCTGGGGAAGATGGTTGCCGGAAATACCGCCGCAGCCGATCAGACCAATACGAATATCATTCATGATGCTTCTCCTTTTCGGTATATTAGATGTTTGTGTTATATGCTGAAAATTTCCAGTGCGGCACTGCTGCGGGGCGGCAGAATAAAGGTGATTTCACCGGAAACGGCTTTTTCTTCATTTTCGGTCATCCGCAGAATTCCGTTTGCCGCAGTAATGGTAACAGCCTGCTCGTCGTCCGTGTAGTTGACAAAGAACTGTACGGTCTTATCATCCTGAAGCCATGCGGAGGTGTAAACCACCGGATCGATCACATCGGTGCGACCGTTGGTCAGAGGCAGAGCCTTCTTTGCACAGGCATACGGCAGAGGCGCGGTCATTTCCGCATCCCGGAACAAGGTGGGATATGCCAGATGCCACTGATGCAGTTCACCGCAGAAGTCGATGATCCGTTCTCTGTCGGGTTTATTGGAGAAATCACGCATCCCCCAGCGACCCATGATGTCGCCGTCATCGTTGAGAACAATGGTAATCATGTCCCCGGCAAGGAAGGAATAGGCGATCCGGCAGTTGACGCCTTCGGTACTGAACAGATCAAAGGGACAGCAGACCTGATTGCCCATGAAATTGTGCAGGTATCTGTGGAACAGGAATGCATACAGCGGAACGGGACGACCGATCTCGTAGCACAGCTCATAACGGTTGTCAGAGAGAGACAGGTGTGCAATATGCGGTTCAGCCGCAGCGGATTCGCATCCCAGCAGAGTATTGGGACAGGCAGCCTTCCATCCCTTCAGCAGGGAAACGGAAGCATCCGTCACCCATTTACCGGGTACGGGCGGATGACCGTGATCCTTGGCATAACAGAAATACATATTGCCGCCGTGGTTCTGGTCCATGACCTGGCTGTAGTCAATGCCGCTCTTCAGCAGGGGATCCAGTGCCTCGTTCAGCACCTCCAGACCCAGAGGACTTGCAGGACACAGGTCATAACCGGAACGCTGACCGGTACAGATCTTGCTGTGGGGCAGACTCTGGTCGGGGGCAAGACACATTCCCCGGTGCAGCTGCCGTTCCTTTATGGCATCCGCACAGTTGTATTCCGCGATCAGGTTGCTCTGTTCGGTGTAGCCCAGACCGCTGCAGTATACACCCAGCAGTGCATTCTGTGCGTGCAGTCTGTCCATGAAATCGTTGAACATGGTTTCTCCGCCATACGGAGGCCATACATAGGGCGGTGCCCAGGGCGCAGTACCTTCCCAATGCATCAGAAGCACCATGATCTGGGAGGCGGTGCGGTCGGCAAATTCATTTACATAAGGCAGTACATTGGCATAGGGGAAGAGTTTGTTGGGATACATCTCGTCCATGTCGTGGATGCCCCGGACGGGATAGGTCAGCACCAGCGGCATACCGTCTTTGTACCAGCCGGGCAGATCCTCTCTCTGGGAAACCGGCTTCAGATCCGGCTGGAGAA
>JAFZET010000224.1 GCA_017560565.1 Clostridia bacterium
ATTCCGTTCTTTCCGCAGTCTGCGAATGATCTGACCCATTGTTTCGTTCATGATTTTTGCTCCTTATTATGAATTCCGGTACCGTTGTATACAGTATATCAGATACTTTTGAGATTGTACAGCGATGTAAATATTCATAGGACTCAATGGAGAATTTAGTTTTCTAACCTAAACACCAACAAATCCCCGATGACTTTGCAATCACCGGGGATTTCGTTTGTTATTCAGCCATGCTCACGCCGACGCCGGAGTGCGGTATTTCTCCGCCTGCAGCTTGAACATCTCCGCATACTTGCCATTTTGTGCCATCAGCTCATCATGACTGCCGGATTCGATCAGCTTGCCGTCCGCAAACATGAGGATTCTATCCGCCATACGGGTGGTTGACAGCCGGTGCGAGATGAACACCACAGTCTTATCCTGCGCATATTCGAGGATAGTGTGGTTCAGCTCGTATTCCGCAATGGGGTCAAGTGCTGATGAAGGTTCATCCATGATGATGAGATCATACGGCTTTGCGAAAATTCTTGCAATCGCAACCTTCTGCGACTCACCGCCGGAGAGGTTCACGCCGTCGTCATAGAATTCCTTGGTCAGCTCGGTATCCATGCCTTTTTCAAGGGAATCGAGTTTTTCACGGAATGTGGCTTTTGTCAGCGCATCTGTTACGGTATCGCGGTCAGCTTCTGCACACTCACTGCCGAGGACGTTTTCCGCAATGGTGGACGCGAAAATCTTATAGTCCTGAAACACCGTGCCGATTCTCGCACGCAGGGACGGGATGTCATATTCCCTGAGACTGCGTCCATTGTACAGAATTTCTCCTTCGGTGGGATCGTACAGGCGCATCAGCAGCTTGGTCAGCGTGGTCTTGCCCGCACCGTTGTAGCCGACAATGGCAATTTTCTCGCCTTTTCTGATAGTCAGATTGATTCCGTCGAGGGAGTTCTTCGGCACTTCTTCTTTCTTTTCGCTGTCGTCTTTTTTGTCCGATTTATCGGTGTTTTCCGAGGTCTGGTAAGCGAATGTGACGTTTTTCAGCTCAATCGTTTCCAGCGGTTCTGCGGTTCTGTCTCCACTGACGATCTTAGGTTCATAGGAGAGGAACTTCAGATACTTGCCGATGTACTGCGCATTGTCGGGCATACGGATCAGATTCCGCGCCAGATCGTACATACTCCAGTTCAGGTTCCAGATGATGTTGATCGACGCTACAAAACTGCCGAGCGGAGCCGTGCCGTCATAGAGCTTGAACAGGAGCAGGATAACCGGAAGAAACTGCGAAGATACGGAAATGGTTTCTTCCAGAATCGAAAGCAGATACTGCTTTTTGCCGTTCTTCACTTCTTCCTCTACAATGCCGGTTACGCTGTCGGCGTATATTATATTGAGATTCTCGCCGGCTTTGCTGATTCGGAGTTCCTTGGCATAATCGGACAGATGATACACACGGTTGATGTAGGAATTTTTCCGGTGGAACGGCTTGACGCGCTCGTTCTTCTTGAAGGCAATCTTATTGCCCAGTCCCCACATGGAGGCATTGAGCGCACAGCCGATCAGCAGAATCAGACCGACGATAATATCCACCTGCATCATCAGCGTAATCAGCGTGGACAGCGTAATCAGATAATTGATGATCCGCGCCGTGTCGTCGAGAACCTGCACGGCACGGCCTTTCGATTCGTCCATTGCCCAGACGTAGTCATTGTAGAACTTCGGGTCGTCATAGCAGGCGAGGTCCATTTTCAGAGCGTGACCGAACAGTTCTGCGTGCATTTTATGCTGCAGCTTTTTGTCGGTGACGATCTGGTAATACTGATAATACCATGCGTAGAACAGGTTGATGCCCACGTTCACGCCGAGGATCAGCAGGACATATCCCGCGATTTTCCCGAAGGTGATATCGGGCAGGTCAAGTGCGTTGAACAGCTTGTAGGTGAAAATCGTCTGGATAGAGTTTGAGATACCGCCGACAATCCCCACGATGAACATGAACACAATGTACTGCGGCGTCATCTGCGCGATCTTTTTCAGCATCAGGAAATTGTATTTGATCACCTGACCGGCGGGCATTTTCTCCTTTTTATCTTTCTTTTCTTTCTTATCTTTTTCAGCCATTCGGATTCACCTCGCTTTCCGATTCGGCATAGTTTTCAGCCTGCATCCGGAACATTTCCGCATACTTTCCGTTTTTCGCCATCATTTCGTCATGACTGCCCGATTCGATGATCTCGCCGCCGTCCATGAGGAAGATGCGGTCGGCAAGAACAGCGGAGGACAGACGGTGCGAAATGAAGATCAGCGTCCGGTCACGGCAGGCGTCCAGCATATTCTTGAACATATTGTATTCTGCAATGGGGTCAAGTGCCGAAGACGGCTCGTCCAGAACAACAAACGGAGAATCATTGGTAAAGGCTCTTGCAAGAGAGACTTTCTGCGCCTCACCTACGGACAGTACCGCGCCTTCATCATCGAATTCACGGGTCAGCGTGGTATGAATGCCGTTTTTCAGCGTCATTACCTTGTCGTATGCGCCACTCTTTTTCAGAGCTTCCGTCACAAGCTCGTCGTCACCGTCACGGAGAGGTCGGAGCAGGACGTTTTCCGCCACGGACAGGGAGAAAATCTTGAAATCCTGGAAAACGACCGTGAACGCATCCCGGTAGGAGTCGCTGTCATATTCGCTGACGTTGTGTCCGTCTAGAGTGATCGTACCGCTGTTCGGTTCGTACAGATGCAGCATCAGCTTCACTAGGGTCGTTTTGCCGGAACCGTTGTGTCCGACCAGCGCGATTTTTTCAC
>JAFZET010000225.1 GCA_017560565.1 Clostridia bacterium
AGGCCAAAGCCGAATCGCGAATACTGAAATCACGCGGCAAGGTTTCAATAACAGTTTTGGCTTTCTGATAATCTCCCATTTTGCGATATACTTCTGCCTGTATCCCTTTGGCATCACATACATGAATAAAATCGCTGCTTTCCGTAATGATTTTTTGCGAAAGTTCAATCATTTCATTCGAATGGGACATATTGTTTTTGTCACGCATTTCATATTCATAAGCGTTTAACAGTTCCGTAAGCAGTTCTTCGTTACCAGGATATTCCTGCAGAGCATCTTTCATGAGCTCAATATACTTTGGCGTGTTTTCAAAGAAATACTCCCACGCATCATCAATGATCTTTTTGATTTTTGCTTTCATCTCCCTGACATCGTACTCGAAGAGCATATCGAGGGATACTTCGAAATACCCCGCGATTACGGGAATCATCTCCATGTCAGGATAGGGCAGTCCACTTTCCCATTTGCTTACCGCTTGTGGCGAAACGGAAAGTACAGAAGCAAGCGCTTCCTGTGTGATACCTTTCTTTTTTCTGAGTTCACGGATCTTATTGCCGATATTGATATTGGTCATAAGAAACCTCCAAGATTTATTGTGACGCGCTTCACTGATAAAAGTATATCACAGCAGAGGAGTTTAAGCAACAACGCTATATTAGAATAAAATCAACTATTGGGTGATCTGGTTGTATTTCGGAAAGAGAACATCGGGAAGGATCTTGAGAATGTGTTTCGGAGGTAGGGAAATGTATTTTATGCGATAAATTTTATGGAAATAAATGGAATGATAGAAAATTATTTTTCTTTTTTCTGCACCATCCTCTGCAAAAATCCGTCCTCACTCCTGCACGCATCCTGTATTTTGGTTAGAAAAAAGTTAGAAAAGCGGCTTTGTCTAACGTGGACTAGAGGCCTCGTTGTGATAATGCCGAAAATCTCCCCAAAAAAGGCACGAAAAAAGCCGAAACACTCAAGTTTTTTGAGCATTTCGACTATCTTCTCATCGGAGTGACTGGATTTGAACCAGCGGCCTCTTGGTCCCGAACCAAGCACTCTACCAAACTGAGCCACACCCCGATGTGCCAATATAGTATATCATAACATAAAATGTTTGTCAAGACTTTTTTCAAAATCTATCCAACAATTTCGCATGGGATTTCGGCTGTTTCTCTGCCGCCTCTTGCATCTGTACCGTAATTATGCTATAATCAGACAAAAGATTTTCGCCGGGGCTGGCGGCCATGCCCGCTTATCCCGTGATGTTTCTGCAGTACCGTTTGCCGTACGCAGAACGAAAGGAGTAAATTCATGCCAAAACTCTGGTACAATACCCCTGCCGCCACATGGAACCATGCTCTGCCTCTGGGCAACGGTTTTATGGGTGCCATGTGCTACGGCGGTACGGTACAGGATCGCTTTTCCCTGAACGATGACACCATGTGGGCGGGGAATTTCATTAACCGGATCAATCCTGATGCCGCCGCCAATCTGGACAATGTACGCCGTCTGCTGAAAGAACGCCGCTTTATGGAGGCGGAAGAGCTGACGGAAGAAGCCGTTCTCGCTCTGCCTGAGGGGGAACGCCCCTATGAACTGCTCTGCGAGCTGACCGTACAGTTCAAAACAGAAGCCCATCCCCGTTACATCACACCCCACCAGGCTCTGTGGTTTCTGGGACGCAATATGCTCTGCTACGAGCCGGAGGACGGGGTCAGCGATTATTATCGTTCCCTGGATCTTGACACCGGAATCCACCATGTCTCCTACACCCTGGACGGTGTTTCTCACAGCCGGGAATCCTTCATTTCCTATCCCGCCCGGGTCATGGTGATCCGTATGGAGGGCGGCAAATGGCGTGCTTTCCTCCGGCGTGCCGGACGCAATTCCGCCCAGCTGCGGCAGGATGACCGGACTGTTTCCCTGGAGGGGCGCCTTGCCAATGACGGTCCCCGATACTGCTGCGTCATGCGTGCCATCGAAGGGACTGTCTCCGTCACCGGGGATATGCTCAAGGGCGAAGGTTCTGTTGTCCTGCTGGTCACTTCCGCCACCACCATCCGTGAGGGCGACAACTGCATGGGTGTCGCACTGGAACGGCTGGATCGTGCGGAAGAAAAAGGCTATGCTGCCCTTCTTGCGGAGCATCTGGCGGATTTCACACCCCTGATGGAAGCCTGCACACTGGATCTGCCCGCCGATCCCGCCCTCTCTGCCCTGCCCCATGACAAACGGCTGGAACGGGTGAAAAACGGGAAATCCGATCCAGGTCTGATCTGCGATATGTACCAGATGGGCCGGTATCTGATGGTATCCGGCAGCCGCCCCGGCAGTCTTCCCACCACCCTGCAGGGCATCTGGAACGAGCTGTACAATCCCCCGTGGGACTGCAAATACACCATCAACATCAACACAGAAATGAACTACTGGCCGGCGGAGGTCTGCGGTCTTTCCGATATGCACCTGCCCCTGCTGAACCACCTGAAGCGGATGCTGCCCAACGGTCGGAAGGTGGCAAGGGAAATGTATGGTGCCCGGGGCTGGGTTGCCCATCACAACACCGATGTGTGGGGGGACTGTGCGCCGCAGGACAATTATCTTGCCTCCTCCATGTGGCAGATGGGCGGTGCGTGGCTGTCCCTGCATATCTGGGAGCATTACCGCTTTACCATGGACAGGGCATTTCTGGCGGAGTATTATCCCATTCTGGAAGAAGCCGCCCTGTTCTTTGTCGACACCATGATCCCCGAAGCCGACGGCAAGCTGTGCATTAGCCCCTCCCTCTCCCCCGAAAACGAATATATGCTCCCCACCGGTCAGATCGCCTGTATGTGTGACGATGCCGCCATGGACCAGCAGATCGTGTTTGAACTGTTCCGGGCTGTGATCGGTGCCGGGGAGATTCTCGGCAAAGATACTTCTGTTTACCGGTCCCTGATCGGCAGACTCCGTCCTGTGGTCATTGCGGAGGATGGTCGGATCATGGAATGGATGGACGAGAGCAAAAAGGAAATCGAGATCGGACACCGGCATATCTCCCACCTGTTCGCCCTGTTCCCGGGACAGCAGATCACCCCGGACAACCCCGCCAATATGGCAGCTGCACGGAAAACTCTGGAAACCCGGCTGTCACACGGCGGCGGCGGTACGGGATGGAGCCGGGCATGGATCATCTCCTTCTGGGCACGGCTGCTGGACGGCAATAAAGCCGGGGAAAACGCAGGTCTGCTTCTGTCCCAGTGTACCCTGCCCAATCTGTTCGACAACCACCCGCCTTTCCAGATCGACGGCAACTTCGGCTTCACCTCCGGGATCGCGGAAATGCTGCTGCAGAGCCACGAGGGTTTCCTGCGCCTGCTGCCCGCCCTGCCGGAAGACTGGAAAACAGGTTCCGTAAAGGGACTTCATGCCAGAGGCGGTTATACCGTGGATCTGGCATGGGACAACGGCAAACTGACCGAAGCTGTCATCACCGCATCCGCAGACGGCATCCTGAAGCTGTCTGACGGCAGAGAGTTCCCCATGAAAGCCGGCGAAACCATCCGGATCTGAATCCCATAACCAAAAGGCACCCGCCTCCCCTGTGCATCGGGAAACGGGTGTTTTTTCGTTCTGTTTCAGCTTTCCAGAAATGCCGTCAGCTTCTCTGCAAAAGCGTGCGGGTGAAGCATCACAAATTCCGCATGGTTGCAGCCTTTGATTTCCTCCGTCTGTGCATGGGGAAAGCACCGTTTTACAAACCGTGCATTCCGCCGCCGGAGTGCTTTCTCCAGACTGCCGTACCAGTATCGGATGTCGGTATCCTGTCCGCCAACGGTGTCCGGCAGGGTGTAGGTATTGCAGGATCTGAAATTGTTTTTGATCGTTCTGCGGGTGGTGTGCTCCATGACCTGCCGCAGTCCGGCAAACATATCCGAACCGTACTTTTTTTCCGGCACGAGACGGGCAAAAAATCCCATGCTGTCCTTCAGCATCAGAATAAACCATGTATCCCGCCAGACAAACAGGTTTGCCAGCCACTCCGGCAGCCGGTACGGCGTGATGCCTGCATCCATGACTGCCTTTTTTACCCGGATCCGTCCGTTCGCCAGCAGTCTTACACAGATACTGCCGCCCATGGAGATTCCGTACAGCCCGTGGATCTCTCCCCAGCCCCGGGACAGAAGCCAGTCCTCCGTTTCCGCCGCAATGGCTTCCACACTGGTGTACTCGCTGTCGTCCTCTCTGTCGTATCCGGGCAGAACCGGTACAATGACATGATACTGCGCCGCCAAAAGCCGGATACTGCTTTCCAGAAAATCCCAGGTCATACAGGAAGCATGGAACATCAGAAGTATCTTATCGTTTTCTTCTCCGAATTCCAGAAACCGCATACTGCCTCCGGTTTATACGATTTTCTTATGTACCGGTGCCAGCAGAACCTTCCCGGTACCTCTGTATACATTCACCAGCCCTTCTCCGGATGCCGCCGAGCCGATCAGGGTCTTGCCGGAACGCTCTACCGTAAATTCCAGACTGCCGCTCCAGGCAATGGCCATGTTGCCGTCCACCTTCAGCACATCGTTCTGCAGAGTGATTTCCACCAGTTCTTCTCTGGGGCAGGCGGACTCCAGACACAGGATCCCCGTACCGGTAATACCCAGATTGAACAGCCCTTCCCCGCCGGCTACGGCAGAGGAAATATTGGATCTGGCTACGGCTTTCTGTTTCAGCGATGCTTCACAGGACAGAAACAGTCCGTCGTCCAGCACCACAGAGCCGCCCCAGTCCGCCAGATCCAGCAGAAGCAGGTGTTTCCAGGTGGGTTCCAGCACCAGAATGCCGTCTCCGGTATATTCCGGCTTGATGGCGGATTCCCCGGTCACACTGCCCCGGAGCGCTTTGCCCAGCAGATCCCCCACACCTTTCAGACCGGTGGTGGAATTCACATTGCCCACAGACCACTGCATCGCTCCGCCCTGCACCACCACATCCGACACGCGCAGATCACAGATCACCTGCCGCTTCCGCACATTCATGAGATTGGAGAAATAGGCAATCTGCGCATCCGCCGGGGTAACGCTCAGATCTCTCTGATATTCAATAATGGTATAGGCACCCTTTTTGTCCAGCACACGAACATCGTCGTTGTCCCAGAAATTTCTGACTTCGTACATACTTGTTCCCTCCCTAATTTGTTTCATCGTTTTGTATTGACACCGTAAGCTTTGTTGACCAGCCTCCGGAGTTCTGAGGTTTCCTTCACAATCTTCCCTGCCAGAATATCCTCTTCCGTCACCACCGCCAGATACAGCTCCTTTTCTTGGTACCGCTTCCAGTCGTAGGCAATATAGATCTGTCCCCCGTCACCTTCAGTCACATCGGGGTAGGACACATCCGCCCGCTCATCGATCATGATACCATATTTTCCATGCGCTGTCAATCGAAAAATGGTTCTTACCCAAAATCCGTTCCGGAAATTCTATTTTTGTGATATACTATAGTCAGGTCATACATCTGTCAAAAAAATTTCTCTTCCGATGTAACATTTTCCCCTCCCGGCGGTTATACAGGGCAGAGAGACAGAAAGGAGGTCGGCAGCATGGATACAGAGCACCTGACGGAGACATCACTGGAAACGATATGGAATCTGTGCCGGGATCGGATGTGGCGGGAAGCCTATAAAATCCTGGGCAGCAGAGCGGACAGTGAAGACGCCGTCATGGACGCCATTGAACGGATCGCACGGAACATCCGGAAATTCCGGCATCTGGAAGACGGGGAGATCATCGCCCTGTCCGTGATCTACACACGCCATACCGCCATCGACATCTACAACCGAAAGAAAACCGGCCCGGTTCCGGTGGAGGACACAGACATGGAAAAAGCCGATTTTACAGACCCCGGTCAGGCTGCAATGCTGGAGGATCTGGAAGAGCTGATTTTCCGGCTCCTGTCCGAAATGCCCGCCGCCATGCGGGATGTGCTGAACCTGCATTTCCACTACGGCTATTCCGACAGGGAGATTGCGGAGGCACTGAATCTGTCCGGCGGCACGGTACGGACCAGACTGTCCCGAGGACGGAGATGGCTGAAGGAAAAACTGGCGGAGAAAGGAGTGGATGTATATGGCTGACAATCGGTTTGAAACAGCGCTGAAAAATGCCCTTGCCCGCTGGAACAGACTGGCAGAAACAGAAGCAGACGAAGAGATCCCGGCTATGTCGGCGGCATTCCTTGACCGCATGGACAGCATGGTACGGGAAGAAAGACAACCGAAAAGGGAGGGTTACATCATGACGAAACAGAACAAAAAGAACTGGAAGAAAGCATGGACGGCTGCCATCTGTGCGGCGGCGGTTCTGACCGCTACGGGATGCGTATATGCTGCGGTTCCCGCCGTCAGAGAATATGTCAATATGCTGTTCCTGCAGAAGGACAGCAGCGGACAGCTCACGGAAGTCCCCGATGGCTGGATCGGTGTGTACACCGTCGAGGATCTGGAAGCTGTCAGAGAGGATCTTAACGCCAACTACATTCTGATGAACGATATTGTAATCCCGGACGAATACTATGAACCCGGCGGCATCTACGAAAACGGCTTCACCCCCATCGGCGGAGATGTTCATTATTCCGTAGTCGATGAAAACGGAGACGAACGGTGGTTTACACATGACATGGCTCTCAAAGGTACATTCAACGGCAACGGATATGTGATATCCAATCTGCACATCCGTGATCTTGCCGATGATCGTGATGTAAGTATCGGTCTGTTCAGCAAATGCAATTCGGTTCTCGGTGATCCTGTTCAGAACATTGAAACCGAAGAATACTACCGGAACTATATCGGCGGTATCATCAAAAATCTGGGCATCACGGACAGCTCCGTGGAGGTCATCATCGACAACCCGCAAATGTACGGAACCGCCAATATCATAGTGGGCATGATCGCCGGAGAATGCGATGTTATAGCAGGCTGCTTTACGGAAAATGTTTCGGTATCCGTCACCTTCGCAGACACCCTTGATCCGGAGCTGGTATTCAGCAGTGTAAAGATCGGCGGCGTGGCAGGCAAAACCATCATCACGGACAGTTGCTGGTCAGATGCGGTGATCACACTGGCAAATAACAGTGCAGCAGAACTGAAATCTCCCTATGTGGCAGGGGTTGTCGGCTTTGCAAACTCCTGCGTGACCTCCTATTTCTGCGGTGAAATCCAGTCCATCGAAGGAGATTACGGCGTAGCAGGCTTCGATGCCACCACGCCCCCCACCCTGCTCAGCGATACGATCATGGAAGAGATCAGAGAAAGGTTCCGGGCAGTCGATGACGAATGGAATCTTGTGAAGCTGTCTTCCTTCTATGTATACTGCCGTGCCGACGAAATGCAGATGTATATCACCAAGGACATCTCCGAAACCGGCGGATACTTCTACCTGATCGACCCGGAAATGAAAGAAAGAGAACGGAAGGAACTTTCCAGTGTTCTCTCCACGATCTTTGCGGGGGACGAATTCATGGCATTCTGTCAGGAAAACGATGTAAAATACGGCGCTTATGACAACTATGACCTGCGCTATGAAGCGGACACCGGCTTTGACGGCTTCGACTTCACCTATATCTGGCGGATGGGCAATGACGGTCTGCCGAAACTGCGGCTGTTCTGACGCATACACCACAACGAAAAAGATCAACCGGG
>JAFZET010000226.1 GCA_017560565.1 Clostridia bacterium
ACTGGCGTGACTTTTTCGGCACAGACAAAACTGCCTCCATCGGTGTGGATATATCTCCCCAGTATCCCCATACGGTTCTGGAAGAAACGGAACGGACTGTCACGGTCAAAAGCAACTGGGGCGTAACCATGCGCCATGTGAAGGAAATCGATTCCACCCCGGAATTTCTCGATTATACCGTGACCACACCGGATACCTGGGAACAGTGCAAAAAACGGATGCTTGCCGGGGAAAACCGCATCAACTGGAAGTATCTGGAACAGAATTTCCCAAAATGGCAGGCGGAGGGACAGTGGATCACCGCAGGATTCTGGTTCGGCTTTGACGTAACCCATTCCTGGATGATGGGAACGGAAAATCTGCTGATCGCCATGTACGAAGAACCGGACATGGTGGTAGATATGTTCAATACCTATCTGGACTGCTGTATCAACCTGTTCTCACAGATCTGGGATGCGGGATACCATTTCGACTGCATCAGCTGGCCGGACGATATGGGCTACAAGGGAACTACATTCTTCTCCAACGAAATGTACAGAGAAATGCTCAAGCCGGTCCACAAGCGTGCCATTGACTGGGCGCATAACCATGGAATCTATGCCCATATGCACTCCTGCGGCAACATCATGAGCCGTGTGGACGATCTGATGGAGATCGGGCTGGATGCACTGAATCCTCTGGAGGTCAAAGCGGGGATGGATCCTCTTGCGCTGAAAGAAAAGTACGGTGACAGACTGGTGCTCCACGGCGGCATCAACGCTGTGCTGTGGGACGATAAGGAAGCCATTCTGGAAGAGATACGCCGGGTGATCCCCGCACTGAAGGAAAACGGCGGTTATATCTTCTCCTCCGACCACTCGATCCCAAATTCTGTCAGTCTGGAAAACTTCAAAGCCATCGTAGAAGAAATCAAGAAAGTCGGCGCTTATTGAGTGCCGCAGCATAAAACAGGCTGCTGTCGCCGGAAAACACCGGTAGCATCAGCCTGTTTTATAGTTATTCCTTTTCCAGTTCCATACAGACTACGAATGTATTCCCCTCGAAAGCATAGGGGGAAGAACCGTATCCGCTGGCACAGAAAAGATGGGTAGGCTTTCCGCTTTCATCAAACAACAGGGAAGGACGTTCCAGATTCCCCTGAACCGTTTCTCGCCCGTCAGCCCATCTCACAGTTCTGGAATAAACTTTCGGACAGGGCGCAATTTCAAAATCCATGCAGTCATCACTTTCGGCATAGAATCCGGCCCCCCACTCTCCGGTGATTCCGTAAGAGCCGTTTTTGACGTCATCCTTGGCAATCAGACAGAACTTTTTCCGGTGCTCATCGTACCAGATAAAAGGATCCTCAATATGATAATCGTCATTTTTGAACTGTAAAATGGGAGAATCCGAAAGCCGCCGGAATTCGCCGTCAGGTCTGTCAGCCACTGCAATGCCAAGCTGCAGAGGTTTGCCGATGCTCTGGCGTGATTTGTAGATCATATATGTGGTTCCGTCCAGCAGAATGGCAACGGAAGGATTGGTGGTTATGGTGCAGTCCCAGAAAGAACAGTCGCGTGGTTCCAGCAGGGGGGTATCTCTTCTGATAAAAGTACCGTCTATACTATCCGCAGTGCCGAGACCGATCCGTTTCCGGTTCCAGGTTTCCTGGGCATACCCCGACGGAATGGTTTCTCCTTCCGGTATATCCCAGCTGCAGGTACATCCCATATAATATAAATAGAATTTCCCGTTCCACGTTTTGATGCAGGTATTATGGGTGTTCATTCCGTCAAAATACTGCCGTCCCCGCCGGGGCAGCACCACATTCTGAAATACATAAGGTCCCTCCGGTTTGTCGGAAACGGCGTGAATGATCTCACTGTGAAAAAGCCAGTTCCAGCCGAATCCGTACTTTTTGGGCCACCGGGACGAGAACATATGATATTTCCCATCCACTTTCAGAACGGAGCAATCCCAGATATAATACTCCTCCATTTCAAGAGCCGTTACCGCTCGGCCTGCATGGTA
>JAFZET010000227.1 GCA_017560565.1 Clostridia bacterium
ATCCTCCAGCCAGATGCCCGCACTGCCAAGGAACGTGGAAAAATTGAAGCAGTACAGGGTGAATCCCGCAGGTACACCGTCACAGAACGCCAGATTCACTTTGGCTTTTCCTTTGGTAAAAATCCAGTCCGCAAGCAGCTCTTCCGTGGCGCAGACCTGGTCTTCCATGTGTTCGTATTCCGCCAGGGCACGGATGAAGGTCAGAATCAGTCCGGTGTCTTCCGGAGCGGCGGGGCGTATGGTAATATTGGACATGGGTGTTGTTTCCTTTTTTGTTTTTCTTTTAGTATACCACAGTTTTACCGGGGTTGGCAATGGGTATCGGACAGATTTTTTCCCGGAATCTTTCCGTCCGGATTCCGAATGTTCCGGTGTTTTGACAGGCAGAGAAACCCATACCCGAACTTTTGTAAAATTCACAGAATATTCAAAAAATCCCCCCACAGATGTGCTACAATAAAATCCCATTCGCTCCTCTCACAGGCGAAAGACCGGGCGCAAAATCGTCCGATCAGACTGCAGGAGGACATATGCGTGCTGCCGTTTTCAGAGTTGCAGAAAACCGTGGTGTATCATGTGTTCCCGGCAGGGTGTGTTTTTTCGTGTCGGGTTTGTGTCACAAGGCATAGAACCCGGATAAAACAAAGAGGGGGTATTTTTTATTTATGATCGAAATGCATCATATCTCCAAAACCTTCCGTGTGGCCAGACGAAACGCCGGGATGCGGGAGGCTGTGAAGGCACTGTTCCGGCGGGAGTACACCGAGATCAAAGCCCTGAACGACGTTTCCTTTACCATCGGCGATGGGGAAATGGTGGGTTATATCGGCCCCAACGGTGCGGGCAAAAGCAGTACCATCAAGATCATGAGCGGCATTCTGCATCCGGATATGGAGGAAGGTACCTGTGTGATCGACGGACGGATTCCGTGGAAACAGCGGAAGGAGCACGTACGCAATATCGGCGTGGTGTTCGGCCAGCGGTCGCAGCTTTGGTGGGATGTGCCGGTATTGGATTCCTATGAGCTGATCCGGGACATCTATCAGGTGGACGAAGCGGTGTATAAACGGAATCTCAATGAGCTGACCGAATGTCTGCAGCTTTCCGAAATTCTCCGCACACCGGTAAGACAGCTTTCTCTGGGCCAGCGGATGCGCTGTGAAATCGGTGCCTCCCTGCTGCACGATCCCCGGATCCTGTTTCTGGACGAGCCTACCATAGGACTTGACGCCGTATCCAAAATTGCCGTTCGGGACTTCATCAAACGCCGGAACCGGGAGCACGGCACCACGGTGATTCTCACCACCCACGATATGCAGGACATTGAAGCCCTGACGGAACGGATTCTGCTGATCGGCAAAGGGCGGATTCTGCTGGACGGTTCCCTGACGGAACTGAAAAGCCGCCATTCCGGGGTGCGGAAAATTACGGTATCCCATGACGGCGGAAACACGGACAGACAGGAAGAAAGCCTGCCGGAAGGGATTGTCTGTACGGAAAACCAGCCGGGACAGGTAGCCTTTGCGGTGGATACCACCCGAATCGGGGTATCGGAAGCCATTGGGGTGCTGTCGGGGCGGTTTGCCATCACGGATCTGTCGGTGGCAGGGGCTACGGCGGAGGAGCTGGTGGTCTCGCTGTACGAGGAATTTGCCATATGACTACTGCAAACCAAAAAACCTTCCATACCGGTGCATTCCGGAAATACACCACCTACTTCCGCATCCGGTTCACGGCAGGTCTGCAGTACCGGGCGGCGGCTATGGCAGGGGTGGCGACCCAGTTTGCCTGGGGATTTCTCACGGTGCTGCTGTATAAGGCTTTCTGGGATGCGGATCCGGATGCCTTTCCCATAGGGATTGCCCAGGTGACGTCCTATATGTGGCTCCGGCAGGCGTTTCTGGCACTGTTCAACAGTTGGTCAGTGGACGGCTCCATTCTGTCCGACATCACCGGCGGGAATATTGCCTATGAGCTGATCCGGCCGCTGGACATCTATGCCCTGTGGTTTACCAAGAATTTTGCCATGCGGATGGCCAACGTGACCCTGCGGTTTCTGCCGGTGCTGATCGTGTCGGCAGTGGTACCGGCACCATACGG
>JAFZET010000228.1 GCA_017560565.1 Clostridia bacterium
ACCACCAAAAATACGCTGTATGCCTTTGATCTTGTAAAAGGCAAGCTGATCCATCGCTATTACGGCAAAAAGGCCGGTGCGGTGGTGAAGACCTTCGCCGAAGAACCCGGCAGAGTCTGGTCCTTTGCGCCCTACGCCAAAGAAGGGGAAGTGTATTTCTCCCTGGATACCCAGCCGATGGAATACCCGTGCTTCGGCAGCGGGGATTTCCGTACCACTGCTATCCGGATCCGCAACGGTGCGGGCAACTCTGTCACCGGCTTTGACTATGTTTCCCATAAGATCCGCAAGGGACGGGTGGAAATTCCCTCTGTGCCCTGCGGTCGTGCCGATGAACGTACCCAGACCCTGGACATCACCCTGCGGGATCCGGCATCCGGCTGTGAACTGCACCTGTACTATACCGTGTTCTACGACTGCGACGTGATCTCCCGGTATGCCTCCGTGACCAACAGAAGCGGCGGCGATGTGGTGATCGAAAAATGGATGAGCCTTGCGCTGGATCTGCCGGGGCACAACTATGATGTGATCTCTCTGGCGGGTGCACACTGCTATGAACGGGTATACAACGAGCGTACCCCTGTGTTCCGGGGCAATATTTCCCTGCACAGCCGCCGTGGTGCTTCCAGTCACCAGATGAACCCCTTTATGGCTGTCTGCGACCGGAAGGCGGACGAAAACCGTGGGGATGTGTACGGGTTCAACTTTGTGTACAGCGGCAGCTTCCTGAACGAAGTGGAAGGGGATCAGTCCGGGATGACCCGTGTGCAGATGGGGCTGGGGGATGAAAACTTCAGCTACCGGCTCAAAGACGGGGAAACCGTGTTCTGTCCCGAAGCGGTAATGACCTATTCCGCCAAGGGGCTTGGTGATATGTCCCGGAACTTCCACCGGTTCACCAACAGCCATATCGTGCCGCCCAAGGCAAAAGAACGCCGCCCGGTGGTGCTGAATTCCTGGGAAGCTTTCTATTTCAACATCAACGAAGACGTAATGGTGGACTTTGCTGCCGCCGCTGCGGACTGCGGGATGGATATGGTCATCATGGACGACGGCTGGTTCGGTGCCCGTGTCAACGACAAAGCAGGGCTGGGCGACTGGTATGTAAATAAGAACCGCTTCAAGGACGGGCTTGCGCCTTATGTGGAGCGGGTGAAGAAGACCGGCGTGAAGTTCGGTATCTGGGTGGAACCGGAAATGGTCAACCCCGACTCCGATCTGTTCCGTGCCCATCCCGACTGGTGCATCCGCTGTCCGGAACGTCCCATGTCCTACTCCCGCTCCCAGTATGTGCTGGATATGGCAAACCCCGCTGTGATCGAATACCTGAAGGAAATGTTCACCGAAACCTTCCGGGACGTGCCCATTGACTATTTCAAATGGGATATGAACCGGCACATTTCCGAACCCGGCTCCCCGTATCTGGCGGCGGAAGACCAGGGATCCATGGAATACCGGTATATGCAGGGGGTATATTCTCTGTTCCGCTGGTTCATGGAGACCTACCCGGATGCCATGATCGAAAACTGCTCCGGCGGCGGCGGACGGTATGACCTTGCCATGATGGCGCTCTGCTCCCAGATCTGGACCAGTGACAACACCAATGCCCGTGCCCGCACCCTGATCCAGTATTCCTCCCTCCTGGCGTACCCGGCATCCGTGATGAGCTGTCATGTATCCAATCCCCACGGCAATATGCACGAGCTGGATTTGAAATACAAGGTGGCGGTAAACGGCGTGCTGGGGTATGAGTTCAACGTGCTGGACACCCCGGACGAAGTAAAGGATGAGATCCGCAGTCAGGTGAAGGAATACCGTACCTTTGACCGGGTCATCACCGACGGGGACTACTACCGTATCTCCTCCCCCTATGAATCTGATGTTTCTGCGTACTATTTCCAGCTGGGTGACCAGATCCTGCTCAGTGCCGTACACACCGACGGCGGTGCTGTCATCGGAAAGAAGAAAACCTGTACAAAGCTGGCAGTCCGCACGGCGGATAAGGATGCCGTCTACTGTGACACCCGCACCGGGATGACCGTCACCGGCGAACAGCTGCGCCGCGGCATCGAAATCGGCGCCTTTGCCCCTGATGACTCCGGCTGGGACGCCAAACTCTGGCATTTTGTCAAGGAATAAAGTCAGGGATGATTCACTGACCTGAACGCAAAAACGGCTTACCGAAACGCTTTAGATACAAAATCCAGGTATCTTTTGCGTTTGGTAAGCCGTTTTATATTTTTGTTTAAGAGAACGATGATTTACCCGGTCTTAAAATGAGGATGATGCAGGGCATCCCGCCGCCGAATGATTTGGTATTCAACAACTCAACACGGTATACTATACGACTTGTGTTTACGAAATCGCAGGTTTTGCTTACAGGAATATGAATTTTGCAGGACGTCAGACGGCGGGATGTGGGCATCCCGCCCTACATGGTTTCCGGTTTTGTAAAATGAGTTAATCATTGTTTACTTACTTCTTATCTTGCGACAGCATTACCATTCCATGGAAGCAAACTGTTCATAGGCTTCCAGAATGTCTTCGAAACGGGTGATCATGGGATTTGCCAGCTTTTCCAGAGAGGATACGATCTGACCGCCGGAGGATTTCAGGTGGCGGTAGATGGCCCATACATAGGTGTTGTCGCCGCCGCTGAAGGAGTAGCCGATGTCCCATCTTCTGCC